>CALFMA010000405.1 GCA_937880065.1 uncultured Ruminococcus sp. | reverse complement strand
CGTATAAATTCCGCAGAGAAGTTTCCGCAAAGGCACAAAGAACGTCAACTGCCGCAACTGCCGAAGCTGTCTGCTGAACAGATGCAAGCTTTGTAGCGAGAAAATCACGGACTTCACAGAAAATATCCGCTTCAAGGGAAAGTGCCTTGTCTTTCGCTCCAAGAATGGAATTTTCCGCATTTTTAAGTTCCTCGGTGATAAATCTCTCCGCATTTGCAAGTGTCTGCTTGCGAATCCAGCCCTCGGGGATAAGGTCGTAATAGGAGCGTGTAACTTCAAGATAATAGCCGAAAACACGGTTAAAGCCGATTTTCAGATTTTTTATTCCCGTAGCCTCTTTTTCACGCTGCTCAATTTCGTCGATTATCTCCTTGCCGTGAGTCATAATGTGACGGAGGTCGTCCAGTTCCTTATTGAATCCGTCCCTGATAACTCCGCCGTCCTTGACGGAAATAGGCGGCTCGTCCATTATGGCATTTTCCACAAGGCGGACAATTTCGCCTAAATCGGAAATTTCGCTGTTATATTTCGCCAAAAGCTTTGAATTGTCAAGCTTTGAAAGTTCCTCTTTCAGCAACGGCAGCTGCATAGCCGTAGCCGACAGAGATTTCACATCACGGGGATTTGCCGACTTATACATAATCTTTGTCATAAGTCGTTCAAGGTCGTATGTGCGGTCAAGAAGTTCCCCGATATCCGACAAAACAACGCTTTTTCTGTAAAGTGCCTCAACGGCATCAAGTCGCTCGATAATTCGTGCAGGACTTTTAAGCGGCTGTTCAATCCAGTTTTTCAGCATACGTCTGCCCATTGAAGTGCGTGTGGAATCCAGCACCCACATCAAAGAGCCTTTTTTCTCCTTATTTCGCAGAGTTTCCGTAAGTTCAAGATTTCGCCTTGCATTGAGGTCAAGTCCCATAAAGGCATCACCGTTAAGCAGATTCAAGGCTGTAAATCGTGAAACTGATGTTTTCTGAGTATCACGGATATAGTCGAAAAGACCGCATACAGCGGCACAATCCGCACCGTTTTCGGAAATACCAAGTTCCGCCACATCATTTACACCGAATACCTCACATACATTTGAACGCTGTTTTTCGGGGAAAAAGCAGTCAAAATCACGGAGAGTCACAGCACAATTGAGCCGTGTTTTGATGAAATCCGCAACTGCTTTAAGTGACAGAAAGCTTTCGGGGAAAATAACTTCCGCAGGCTGACAGCGTGACAGCTCATTTATAACCCCCTGTTCAGCCTCTTTGCCCTCGAAACAGCTTATATCCGCTTCACCTGTGGAAATATCAGCCGAAGCAATACCGCAGGTTTTTTCGTTTTCATCATAGAAAATGCTGCAAATATAGTTATTTTCGCCGTCCTCTAACATTCCGGATTCCGTAATTGTACCGGGAGTAACCACACGGATAACATCACGAACAACAATCCCCTTTGTTTCCGCAGGGTCGGTAAGCTGTTCGCATACGGCAACTTTTTTGCCAATGTCAATGAGCCTTTTTATGTACATATCCGCAGAATGATAGGGAACTCCGCACATAGGTGCACGTTCTTCAAGGCCGCAGTCCCTGCCTGTGAGGGTGAGTTCCAGAGCCTTTGAAACAATGACCGCATCATCAAAGAACATCTCATAGAAATCTCCCAGACGGAAGAATAAAATGCAGTCCTTATATTTATCCTTCACCTCGAAATACTGCTGCATCATAGGCGAGAGTTTTTTTCTGTCGATTTCGATTCCCATAAGATTTTCCTTTCGTTTTTTAATAGCCGCTAGCCTCTAGCCTTTAGCTATTAGCTATGTGGGCGGCAGTTTTATTTTCTGCCGTTAATTTTCTAATATCTAACCTCTAACCTCTAGCCATCTAACTTCTAAACAGCTAACAGCTTTTTAATAATTACGTATTACGCATTAATTCTTAATTCTGCATTCATAATTCTTAATTAAATCAGCCGCATCCTCCGCAGGTTTCACAGCTGCCTGAGCATCCCTGTGAGGGCTGGCAGGTTTCGGGGTCCTCGCCCGCGATGCACAGGTCGATTATGGCGTTCATACGCGAAATGACCTCGTCGATGTCATTTTTGGCGTTGTTATATGCCTGCATATTTTCGTTGACCATGATGTCGGCGTAGACCTTGCGAAGCTCGGCGTTGAGACTGTTATCTATACTGACGAGTTTTCAAAGGGTGACAG
>CALFMA010000404.1 GCA_937880065.1 uncultured Ruminococcus sp. | reverse complement strand
GCCGCACCTGCAAGCCATTTTGCTTTGTGTTCCGAGGGAAGCATTTCCATTAATTCCGCAAAATACATCTGCGTTTTATCCTTACTGGTCTTGGCTGGCTTCTTTGCAATCAAGTCCTGAATAAGCTTGAACACAGTAACGATATGCCTTTCATTCTTGTCACCGAACTCTGCTACAAGCAGTATGGTGGAGGAGAGGAGTCCCTCTGCTGCATCGTAAAAGAAGCTGTTCTGACCATAGTTTCCGTCGCTGCTGCCGATGTTGATGATTGTTTTCGCTGTGATTTTCGCATACTTTTCTGCCTTTGCCTTTGCGGAAAGGTTTGTCCTGTCCTCAAGGTATTCGTCCATATACTTGTTTACCATGTGAAGGATGTTGTTTTCATCCGATCTGGTCGGATTACGCAGGTCAAGCACAGAAACATGGTAGCCGTAATACTTGCTTGCGATTTCACCGTAGTTTCGAGCTACGTCGCCCTTCGTGTCCGTTGACAAGAAGCTCATCCCCGAAGCACAGGCAAATTCGATATTCGGATACAGAAAATACGCTGTCTTTCCCACGCCCGCTGCACCGACCATCAATGTGTGGACATCTCCTGTGTCAATTAGTGCTGTTGTGTTCGTCGTTCCTCTGCAGGCGACTACGGTTCCTTCGAGGTTTGGCAGGTTCTTTCCTTGCCTCCACTCTGAAGGGGCGAATGGCAGAGAGGAAAAAGAGCGACGGATTTCCTGTTTCGTTGCCCATCTCGCTGTGCCGTGCTGACCGTCACCAACCTGTTTTGCCTTGATTCCGTTAATGCTCTTATTGTCCAGGACATTCACAAGAACCAAAAACAAGGCAAGGAACGCTATCATAATTCCGATTGTCACCATTTGTCTTTCATCCAAATTCTCACTTCCTCCCATATATTATTCTTCTTTCTGAAGATAACTATATCTTCTTCATGTTAATCCTTCAAGGTATTGCGCTATGACACAGCCGCTATTCCAATTGCAATTCAAAATCCGGTTCGGATTCGATTTCTTCTTCCTGTGACTGTTCCTGATTCCTCAGTGCTTCATCCACAGATACTCGCAGTGCACAATCTGCAAGGTCATACAGCTTATCTGCTGTGATTCTTGTCTGTTCCTCCGTCCTTGCATAGTTTTTCAAATCCTGCATCACATCTGCGATTTTTGCGCTCAAATCTCTGTAAAGTACAGTGCTTCGACAGCGGTCACGGTAGGGGTGGTATAACATCCCCAACCTCTGCTTGGAGAGTGAGAAAGCCCGATCGCAGTCTTGGTTGGAGGCCGTTTTTTGCGAAAAGAAAACCGAGCCTGCAAGAGCATACTCGGCGAGATACCTATATTGTCCATTTTGAAATGCGGCATTGAGCTGTGACCGCAGCTTTTCGATTCTGCAAGGGTAATACTGCAGGCTTTCTGCCTGTCTTTCATATTCCTCCAATCTTCTGTGTGGAACAGCAGGCAAAAACGGCACACCGTGCAGTTCCTTCAAGTCCTCATTCCAATCTTTATTGTTGGGTGGATACCGTGACAACGTATCATATCCACGTTCTGACAGGATATCTGCGAGCCTGTCGGCTGAGTCAATGCCTCCTTCGTCGTTATCTGTGCAAATGATGATTTGCTTCAGATTCGGATGTTCTTCCAGTGCAGTCAGCACAGCACTTTCGTACACACCATTCATGGCGATATATGAGCTGTCCTGCCAGTTCTTGGGGTACAGCATAATAAAGGACAGCATATCTATTGGTGCTTCAAAAACAAACAGCATATTATTCTTGCCAAAATGGGCAAAGCTGTACTTGGTGTCTGAGCCTTCGATGGTCTGACGGAAGCTGTTTCCGAATGTGGTTGTGGATCGTTTGTGAGCCTGCCTTGGGACTCCATTGCCGTCCGCACCCACGAACACGGCATTGTGGTGTTTTTTGTCCTCGTAGAGCAGTTTCTTCTTTGCAAAATGGGTAATGACCTCCGGTGCAATGAACCTCTGCTTGATGAGATAGGCATAGACACGGTGCATATTGTCGTTGGCTTCGGGGAGTCTGAACTCCTTTTTCTCTTTTGCCATAACAGGCTGAACCTCATGGGTAAGGGGCAGAGCTGAGTGACCGAGCAAAGCCTGCATTGCCTCCTGAAAGTTCATCCCGTAATGCTCACGCATGAATTTAATCGGGCCGCCGCCAATCTGGTTCTTATGGTCATACCACTGTGAACCACTGATGGTAATGCTGTCGTGCTTGCCGTATCCGTCGTGATAGACAAGCTTGAATTCTCTGCCCACGGGGACTAATTTCTCACCTCGCATTCGTAAGAATGTGGGCAGATCTACGCTGTTGGCGAGCTGTTTCTGCTCGTCGGTGTAGGGGGTATATGGCATCTGATCAACTCCTTTTTGTGGGGATAGAAAAAGAGCCTCTCAATTGAGAGACTCTTATGTAAAAAGCATAGATTTCATAGAATGATTCCGTTATTCTAAAAAGCCGGTCGAAATCTTATTGTACGTTTGTTTCCGCCTGTTCTCTTAATTAGTTCCTCCTCACCAATCACCTTAACTAAATTTGCAATTTGACTTCCTAAAGCTTCTTTGCTGTGATAAAAGATTATTGTTTGTGCGCCCTCTGTCAAAATCAGTTTTTTCAGCACATCCTTGTCGGTAACATCAAGAGAATGTCCGTAAATATATATGTTGAGTTCTGGAGGATTCGATGCTTTTGGCATTCGTTTAATAAATTCCGCCCTCTCTTCTGCCCAGTTGATATATTGACTTGAGGTCATTTTATATATCCTTTGATAGAATTTTTTGAACTCTACGAATCTGTTGTTTGAATCTTTCAGTTGTTCTGGCAAATATTCATCAATTCCAAGAACCAAGTCACAATCATCAGTATTGCAGCCAATCTTGGCTTTACCATGAATGAAACAATACTGAACTTTAGATTCTGGACTATTTGCGTACAATCTTTGATATGTATCAGTATAATTGAAACTCAACACCCTGTCGATACTCAAATTCTTTATAATGTCCAGTGGTTCGCTTTTTTCATATGAGATATAATCGCTCAAATAAATTTCAAGTAATCTTGTAAGTCGGTCTAGATCATAGATCAAACTCTTTTTAATACAATTCATGTCATCAAGGGTAAAGTCGCTTGTATAACATTCCTTTCTAGTATCCGTATTATCGGGTGAAGCTTTGGCTACATACCTAACTATACTATATATATTACTCCAAAGATGACGACACCCTTCCGAAAACACTGGTTTTTCGCCATTTCTAACCTTTTCTTCTTTATAAGTGTATGCTTCATCAAGCTCTTGAATTATCTTAGATATTTCACACTCAAAATCTATCCATCCTTTTTCTTTGGACAAAACCTGTTTTCTATGCCACAACTCCAGAAAATACTTAACCCAGGAATTATCATTGATGAGTTGTGTTATCTCATTGACCAGTTCATTCTTGTTTTCATCAATCTCTTTAAAATAATTCAACCAAGATTGCTTCTTAGCATGTTGCTTTTCGTCGCTATCATTAAAAAAATCCAAATACTTCTGATACATTTTGAATGCATGAACAAAATCTAAAAAATCTCCATACTTTGTTGGCAATCCATGAGCTAAGTCAAAACCGTTTCCTATGACTAAAATGTTCATAGCACACCTCCTAAAAGCGGTTTTTGAAAAATTATATAGACATTATACCACATATTTCTCTGATTTTCAATATGTAAAGCCCGAAAATCGGGCTTTCGGTCAGATGCCGACGACGTTCCAGATATACAGCGGTGCTGTCAGCGTAAAAAGCAAACATCCGAAGATGATTGCCACCGGCGTCCACTCGAACTGTCCGTGCTTGCGATATTCCATATACAGCGTACCGATCTTCACGAACAACAGGATTACAAGTACGACATCCAGCACAGGAAACACCACATTATCCACAATGGACTTGATCTGCGACTTCGCATCATTCCATGTGGACTGGATTGCACCTGAAACATCGCCCTCTGCGTAGGCGGTCATCGCCATCATATTAGCAAATGCGACGGCACTTGCCAGGGTTGCGGCAATTTTCTTTTTGGTCTTTTTAAGCATTCATATCACTCTCCATTTCCACCAGCCTGCCTGTCAGCACAGTTCTGGCATTGTCAAATTCATAGGAACAGGTTGAAAGCAGTACAAGCCTGTCCTGTTCTGTCAGCTCGACTTCCTCATAGATTCGGGAAATCTCTTTCAGATGCGGTGTCCATTCGTCAAGGCTGCGAAAACCATTGTAGATTTCATCGTACCAATCCGTCACAGCCACAGAGAAAAAGTCCAGTCTGTACACAGCATCGGAGGTATACACCCAACCGTAGGGATGACTGTCATAATAGCTTCTTTCCTTGAATCTGCATACGTTTGCAAACATACTTCCGTTCTTCATGTTGTGACCGTACAGGATGTTGAAGTTATTCTGAAAGCGGTTTTCACAGCGGAAATCCAGTTCAATACATCCGCATTTCAGACTGCGTCCGTCTGTTCCATGCGTGAGATAGAAGTCATTGTCCTCTCCCTGCATGATCGGATAGTTGATGTTTGTATCAGGAACATAAATCCAGCCAATGGCATCGGGATAGGTTTCCTGCAGTTCCTGTGCCTGTTCTTTCAGTTCTTCACAGATTTCAGGGGACAGAACATTTTCCTGCACACTTGGAACAGTTTCCGATGTTGTGGAGCTTGTTGTGCCTTCCTCAGATGTCGTTTCAGAAGTGCTTGTACCTGTAGTAGTCGTTACAGACTCTGTTGGTGCATATGCAAGAGCATCCTGCATAATTACAGACGGCATAAAGGGTGCCAGATCTCCTTCAGCTTTTTTCTGTGCAATATCGTCCTTTGTAAGCAGATATACACCTCCAAAAAGGAGGGCGGCTGCCACAGCAACCGCCAGAATGCGAATGGTTTTCTTTTTCATGCGTTATTCCTCGCTTTCAATAAAGTCGGGACAGAGTGCCGCATATTCGTCAGCATCGTCCTTTTTCTTTCTGCCCATACCTGCAATGAGAACCATTACAAGACCTGCCGCAATCATCAGAATTCCGGGCAGTCTGCTTGTGGTATCGCCTGTAGGTGTGTCGGGAGTATCGGGGATCGGCTCATCATACATCACAACGGTGTTGACTGTGCCGTCCTCATTGACTGTAAAATCAATGGAGTTTGCGATAGTATAACCATCGGGAGCAATGGTTTCCTTGAGAGTATAGGTCTTGCCTGCAATAAGCTGTGCCTCAATAAAATGAGGATGCTCATAGGACACCCATTCTTCAATAACTGTGCCGTTCTCGTCGATAATCTGAAGTGTTGCACCAACAAGTTCCTCATCATTGGTGATGTCCAGCTTGCTGATTTCTACCTTGGTTGTATCATCCACCATTACAATGAGAGGATGTCCGTCCTCGGTAGCTGCAGTTGCATCCATGTTCTCAACAATTACAGAACCGTCTGCAAATACTTTGAAGCTGATGTCTGTTGCGATGATATATCCGTCAGGAGCTGCGGTTTCCTTGAGGGTGTACTTGCCCACAGGAAGTTCCGTTACGACATGGTTTGTACCATCGGATACCCATTCATCAATGACTTCGCCGTTCTCATCCACAAGCTGCATCTCTGCACCTGCAAGCTCTGAACCGTAGATGTCCTGCTTGCTGATTTCTACCGTAATCGCCTCGTTTTCAGCTGTGATTTCGACGGTATCGCCGTCCTCATTGATTGTTACAGGGTACTGCTTATCCGAGAGAATATATCCGTCGGGAGCTGCAATTTCTCTGATCACATACTCACCGTAAGGGATTTCTGTGAACTCGAAATAGCCTGTTTCATCGGAGACAGCAGTCTTGATGGCTGTATCCGCAGTGAATGTTTCTGTACCAACAGCGAAAAGACCGAAGAGTGCATTGGCAAGGGGTTCGTCGTCCTCGTTTACCTTGTAGCCGTTGGCATTGCCACGCTTGAGGTGGTTTTCAAAGGTGCCGCAGTCGATATTGACTGTGGTCATTTCCTGTCCCATATACTCAAAATTCACGAGATACTTCTCACCGTTGAGCATATAGTGTTCATCGGTTGCGATTTCCTGTACATAGTAGCGACCGAACGGAAGCGGTACATCAAACTTTGCAGTCATATCTTCAGTGAGAGATACCTCTGCAATCATGCCGTTTTCGGGAATCACAGAGCCGTCCGCTTCAGTGATGACTTCATCTGCAAACAGTCCAAAACGGACAAAGCGATATTCATCATTCTCACCAAGTCCGAAGAGTTCATCGTACTCCATAAACTTGGAGAGCGTAATCTCTACCTTCTGATATTCATTACCAAATGCCTGATTCACTGTATCTCTCACCTCAATTTCCTGTCCTGCATAGGTCAGTTCAACTGTTTCGGAAACAGCGTTCTGAACGTAACCGTAAGGAGCCTTGGTTTCCTTTAACTCGTACTTGCCGAGATAGAGCAGATCGCTCTCTGCATAGCCGTTTGCATCGGTTGTAAGGGTTGCTACAACGTCATCCTTCTTTGCACGGATTGTGCCGTCAGCGGTTACAATATCCTCTGCGGCTGTGATTTCAAACACCGCACCTGCAAGTCCTGTTTTCTCAAATACGGGAGTATAAAGAGTTTCGCCTGCAATTACAGATGTGAATACATCACCGGACTTCTGCACGGAAATCTTGCCCTTCTGCGGCTTGTTGGTCTTTTCAACTACGACTGTATCCACCGTACCATCAATTGTGAACGGTACAGGTGTGCTGTCGAGAACATAACCATTTGCGGACTGTACCTCGTGAAGCTCATAATTGCCGTAGACAAGCTCATTCGGGAGCATAAGTGTACCTGTTTCATCGGTATAGAATGTGTCGATATCCGTAGGTGTCGGGTAGTTTACATTCTGAACCACATAACACTCGCTTGCACAATCCCATACCTTAAAGCCGATACCTGCCACAGGAATGATATTGCCTGTTTCTGCGTCCTTCTTTACAATCTTCACATAGGATGTGAGGACTGCGTCGTTGATGATATAGAAGTAATCTTCCTCGTTTTCACACACATTGACCTCAAAGTCATCCACCCATTCGGTGTTGTCCCAGCCGACTGTCTGGTGTACGACATACACACCATAAGGGAGCATTTTTGTCTGTGCAAAGCCGTTTTCATCGCAGATGAGATGGTCACGCTCGGAATCCTTTGCGTTCTCATAAGAACCTGCAGACTTGAGATAGATGTCAAACTCTGCACCGACTTCGGGAGTTTCGATGCCTGTTGTACCGTCATCGCTGTGCTTGATGATAGAGATCTTGCCCTTGACAGGTGTTTCGTATACTGTCATTTCGATTGCGTTGTTTTCGATGGTGTATTTCTTTTCCTCTGCACCAACGGAATATACCGTTGTATCAAGGAGATAACCCTCGGATGGAGTCAGTTCCTTGATTGTCCAGCTTTCACCACACTCAAACTCATGTGTGGTGAAGCTGCCGTTTTCGTCTGTGGTGTAAGTGTCGATGAGTTCATCGCCGTTGTAAATGCCGTAAACCGCACCTGCAAGGCTTGCATCGCCCTGTGCTGTGCCGTTCTCGATGTCCTTCTTCACAACTTCTACTGTGAACTTCTTGAGGACATTTTCGAATGTCACGTCCACGGTTGCATCTGCTGTGAGTGTTGCTGTCTGGTTTGCAGGCACTACATAGCGGATAGGCACATCCTTCTCGGAAATGGTATACTCAATCTTTTCGTTTTCACTGTTGTAGACAGGGATATCCGAAAGAATTGCGATACCGTCAGCACCGGTTGTGATAGTGTAGGTTTCACCGTTGCCTGTGATTGTGAAGGTTCTGTCGCCGTTCTGATTGTCCTCAGACTGCTTGTTGATGCGGATAGAACCTGTTTTCAGCTCGTTGACGAAGTTTGCTGTAACCGTAAGGTCTACAGTACCGCTTGTGAGCGTTACGTTCTGTGCCTTTGGAGTTTCGTAACGAGTTTCTACATTGATTTCGCTGATAGTGTAGGTGATTGTTGTTTTTGCATCTACATCGAACACTTTAAGGCCACTGAATTCTGCTACACCTGCTGCATTGGTTTTCTTGGTATAAGAAGAACCGTTAGAGCCTGTAACCTTGAATTCTCTGTCTGCAACGATACCATCTTCGGCAGTCTTGTTGATTTTAATCGTACCTCTGGAAAAGTCCTCAGTTACAAACACATTCTGATTGGCATTCAGTGCGAATACTTCTTCAGAAATGCTATATCCGGTCGGAGCAGAGATTTCCTTGACGTAGTACTGGCGGTTGGGAAGCTCGATAGAACCGACACCGTCCGTGCCGATGGTAATCTCGCCAACCTTGTCAGTACAAGCCTGATCCGTATACACACCATACACAGCCTTTGTACCATCAATCGGGCTTGTGCCGTTGATAACAACCTTGTTGTCAGATTTGAGAACCTTTGTAATCTCAAAGGTCACATCTGCCTGCGTAATGCGGTAAGCATACATATTCATGACAGATGCTTTCTTGCCGTCCGTATTGTTGTTGATGACAACACCCTGTGAACCATTGGACTCAATTCTCCAATGTCTGCCGCCGTCACCATTGCCGTTACCGACTGTTGCAGTAGTAATAAGCGATTCGTCAACGCCAATATTCTTGAGGTAGGTTACAACTTCAGCTCTGGAGTCGAATTCACCCATATAGATCCATGCATGGTCAATTCCACTGGGCATCTCAGCCACAACTACAGAACCGGGTGTAATGGTAGAACCGTCAGCACATTCCCAATAAGGACGTTCTTCCGTACTGATTTTCTTTTTCTCCACATCCACCTTGGATGTTACGCCATCATAGGTGATTGTACACTGGTCATTGACACTGATCCAGTGTGCCGTATCCACAGGAACAGGATTGTTCCAGCTGAATCCTGTGGTGCTGTAGCCGAGATGGGTGAGGGTGTAATAGACAAGTCCCGAACAGTCGATGCCCTGATTACGGACAAAATCTGTTTCAAGGGGCTTATAACTGTCCTGATAATAGATACCTGTGTATCCCTTACAGCCGAATGCATAAGGAGAGCCGAGCAGCGTTGCCGCCTGTGCAATTACCTCATCGGCAGAGGGGAATACTTCCTCTTTGGTTTCACTTGCTGCATGAGCTGTAATCACACCACTCATTGCAGTTGTGAGCATAGAAATGGTGCAGAGTCCTGCCATGAACCCTGCACCGATCTTCTTTACGATTTTGCTGTTTTTGAACATTCGTGCATCACTCCTTCTTCATTTTGGCACAAAAAAAGAGCCGAATTTCTTCGACTCTTTCTTCTTTGGCTTATTTGTACCAGTCATCTGCAATCGTGACTGATACGTTTTTCTCATAGATGTCTGTTGTGATATCCAACCCGTTAGGATAGCTGATTCCGTTGCCTGCTGCGGCATAAGTGCAAGACGAGCCTACAATGTTGCCTTGCGGTTCCATATAGTACCACTTGCCATCCAGCTTGATTGTATTTGCCACATGACCGTACCAATCGTACTTTGACGATCTTGCAATTGTGATGTCTATGCCTGCACCCTTGCCGAGAAAATACGCATTCAAGGCATATTCGATGCAGTTCTGACCGCCGAGATTGTAAGCATACTCACACACAGCGACAGCTTTTTCATAATCTGTTCCACCGAAGGTTGTACCTATTTGATACATATTTCTATAATCAATCGGGTACTGCTCAATAAAGAGTCCAACCTGTAAGGTTACCTTTGTCCAGTCCAGAACAGGATCGTTCAGCTTATCTGATATATCGAAGTAGTAACCATAAAGGTTATCGTCCGTTATCACTGGTCCGGATGGTGTTGTAACCGTAGTTGTGGTCGTTGTCTTTGTTGTAGTTGTAGCCTTTGTAGTGGTTACAGGTTTCGCTGTAGTTGTAGTTGGCGTTCTTGTAG
>CALFMA010000403.1 GCA_937880065.1 uncultured Ruminococcus sp. | reverse complement strand
CGTGAAACTGCTTTCCATAGTTACTCGACCGCAAATAAATCCATTTGCGCCGTTTTTGTTATACTCACGATTTAACTCATAATAAATATCCGTAGCCTTTTCACATTCCTGTCGGGACAAAAATTCTCCCGTAACCTTTCCGTCTATTGATGTCACCATGTGACAGATTATGTGCGGTCTGTTCATAACATCATAACCTTTCTGATTTTATTTTAATCTGTAATGCCCTTAATAACCTTTCTTTCCCTTAAATATTACCACTTTTTAAGGGAAAAGTCAAAGAATCAAGCAAATTTACCCTTATTTATTGTTTCTTTTTAAGGTAAACTTATTCCAAAACGGCGTTTCCAGAGTCGATTTTGCGTTTTTATAATCAAAAAGAGGACCCATCTTGGTCCTCCAATTGTTTTTAACTCTCATTTATCTTCTTCCCACACCCAACCTGATTTTGATTTAATTATTTCTGCTGAATTATAAATTAAAAAGAATCATTTTATCGTAAAAAATATGTCGTAAAGATATACCAAAGGCACCCCGATTGGAGTGCCTTTGGTGGTTAGTTTTGCGTTGATATTAAATTCGCTTTAACAAATCTGTAAAATATTGTTGCAGCTTCAGCTCTTGTTGCATTGTCAAGCGGATTTAATGTGCTTTCTGTTTTACCATTAATCAAGCCAATTCCGTTTGCCCACTGCAAAGAAGCCTTTGCATAATCGGAAATACTGTCAGAATCGTTGTAAGAAAGAATGTTTGTATTTTTGCCTGATTCCACATCATCTCCCTTATACTTTGCATAGCGATGCATAATGGTTGCTATCTGCTCACGGGTAATGTCACTATCCGGTGAAAATTCAGTTTCTGTTACACCGTTTACAATACCGTTTTCCTTAGCCCACAAAACTGCTTTTTCATACCATGCATTATCTTCTATATCCTCAAAGCTATTTGTTGCATCTACTTCGGGTTCACCTTCTGCACGGTAAAGCATTGTAACAAGCATAGCTCTTGTCAAATGCGCATCCGGGGCAAATTTGTCTTCGCCAATACCTTTCATAATACCAAGCGCACTGACAAAATCTACAGATTTTGCTGCCCAATGATTATTGCTGTGAACATCTGTATACTGAGTTCTTTCACTCTGTATTATAGAAATCTTAACATTGCCGTTTGCTGTAATGACTATACCTTCATCACTTTCTGTAAATTCATCGGTATATGTTGTTCTTCCATTATCATCGGTGAAAGATACTACAATAATATCCTCGGTGGGTTCTATCGGCAAAACAACATCCTTTTCAGAATTTGCTTTAACCTCAGCAGTAACAGTACCATCTTTTTCGGTTTTAACAGTTACAACATCACCATCGGGATAAGTTGTAACTTCGGTTACTGCTCCTGTCTTTTTATCTGTTGTTGTTTTGGTTGTAGAGCCATCCTCGTTCTTTTCGGTTTTTGTAGAAACAGAACTACCTGATGAACCACCCGACGAACCTGAATTCACTTGGATATCTACTGTAACCGTTTTTATAAGATTCTCAGGAATGGTATCTAAAACATTTTTCATATATCCATTACCGGCAGCATCGAATACAGCAATTTGTTTATCAGGAACAACTACGCCTTTAAGGGTGGTTTTACCTGCAGATGTAGCAGAAATTATATTATTGCTGATTTTTGCTACATTTTCATTGCTGCTCTCAAGCCACATCACATGAAGACCTTCATCAACACCGATAATTTCAGGCTGAATGTCTTTATGAGTACCTTTTTTCATTGTGTATGTGTCATATTTAAAAACAACATCCTCAACTTTTTTAAGAAGTTCTGTTGCCTCGGCATCAAACACCTTTATGGCTTGTTCGCTATAAATATCAATTGCTTTTTCATCTTTGTCGGTAGTTCTTATTACAACATCCGCAGTACCCTTGCCATTTGTAATATTGTACATACTGTCTTTTATATCCAATGGCATTACAGCATCCATTGACTCACCCGAAGCAATTGACTCAACAGTTTCGCAAGCAATAACCTCATCGCCTATATAAGCTGTCATAAGCATCTCTTCGGAAGGAATATTACCTGAATTGTATAATGTTACCTTATAAGATTTAGAGCCGTCTTCGTCAGTTACGATTTCCTGATTTAAAAATTCAGGAATACCAATAAAGTCAGGTTTAACAGTCACCGCATCCTGCCCGTTAATATATGCAGAAATTTCTGCATTTTCTATATCATCCGGCATAATAATATTAGTGGAAACCCGGTGAACCTGACTGCCAAAAATCTTGTAGTCAATTGTTTTCTCATCAACAATTTCCCCATTTAAGGCAAATACTACTGTTACAGGTTTGTCATATGGCATAATACCATCATTAATTACAGATGCAGTTACTTCTACGCTTCTGTTGGCTCTTGGTGCTTTATCACTAAGTTCAAGCTCCTTTATGTGTATATCACTGTACGGTACGTGTTTTACAAATGTAAGACTTCTGATGTCTGAACCCATGTTCGTTTTATTGGTCTTAATGACAACTTTTCCGTCATACAAAGCTCCGGCAATTTCTGAGTAATAGCTATCATCAGATGAAACGATAGAGAACTTTTCGCTCCAATTGCCCTCAGTTTCAGTATCGTTGTCGCCGGCATACATTACCATATAAATATGATTTGCACCATCTTCTTCGCCTGACCAGAACACAAACATTCTGCCTTGCTTATCTATAAATGCATCATATTCCGAAATGCTTGCAGATGTAGTAGCAATGTCACCTTCCAGAACAACTTCGGTTGCCGGTATGGTATATTCATCACCGAAACGGTCTGTATGCGTATCTTCTGGAATGGTATACCTGAGTTCGTAATAATTTCCGTTTTCACTCTCTGTATATGTGTACATCTCTTCCTCACGGATTTCAGTTAAGTTGTGATATTTTATATATCCCTCTTCGTCTCCTTCCTTCATCTGTCCGAAGAAAAGATACAGGTTTGTACCCGAGCTTACAAGTTCAGGTGAGGAATAGTACATTGATTCGTTGGAAATTTTGATAATATCCGTTGTCTTGTGTTCCAATGTATCATGATACTGCATAAATATATCACGGTCAAAAGTTGTTTCAAGATTTTTATCCCAGTCAACAACCCAGGTGATAATAGAATATCTATCATTGTGTGATGCTGTATCTATATCCATCACTGCAGGCGCAACGCTATTATTTGCATTGAGATAAACAAATCTCTGTCCGTACCATTCTTCACGGAATGCTGCTTTTTCATCATCCGTCATACCATCGAGTTCATCATCGCTGTAAGCATCACCGCTATTACTCCATGTATCGCTATCAGCATCATAAATAAGATACACTATAGCGGAATCTGCCGTGAATGCATTTGAAATAGTTTCAGGCGTTATATTATCAAATTCCATTTTTGTGTAGTACAAAATCGCCTGATTTTCTTCCGACATATAAGTGAGTTTCGGAAGAACATCACCATATCCGTCAGGTTTAGTCAAAGTAACAGCATCTCCTGAAGGGACGGGAACTTCACCACTTACATCAAATATTCTTGTCTGAATATCAAGGTTTTCCAGTGCATACTGAAGGTCATGACTATCATCCATAACTGTGCCGACAGATGACCATGCCACCATTACTTTATCGTTGCCCATCTTCACAACTTCCGGGAACGCATCATAAGTGCCGTCATCGCAAAGTGCCTGAGGCTGTGCCCATGATGTACCATCGTAATATGTCCACATAAGTCTTCCGTAGTTTTTGCCTGATCTTTCTATTGCATCATCTATAAATACGGAGAAAATATTGCCATTTGAAAGCTGAACATTTTTCATATACATCTGCTTCGGAACACCTCTTAAAAGCTCTGTTTCCGTTGTTGCAGATTCCACATCTATGGCACGCATAAGTACCATTTCGTCTCCTGACTGCCATGGAGTTCTTTCTTCGAGATAATCTCTTGAGATCGTTTTTGTAACAGAAGTTTCTGCTATACTGTCATCTTCAAGGGCTGTGGACATCAATGACATATAAGATGAACTATCAAATTCTATATGCTCATTCTGACCTTCTGTGTTGAAAAGTTTAAAAGTGTCACCTGCTATTTCTTTCGTATATACCGAAAACGCAAGAACATTTACTTCAAAATCCAAAGCAATGTATATATCGCCATATGCATATGAATTGCTTTCTGTGAACTTGAAGTCCATATCGGTGTCAAAGCGACCGGTAAGACCTACGCCGACTATGGTGATTTTAAATGAGGCATTTACAGAAATAGACGGATTTATAAACAGATATCCCTCGCGTCGTACATTGTCCATTTCCTTGAACATGCCAAATGTCTCGGGATCGTACAGTACCGCACCATTGGTCTGATAATCATCGGGATATTCCGTATACATATGATAGACGCCTGCAACTTCAGCATTCAGGTTAAATTTCAGCAATATGCCAAGACCGGGGCATAGTCTGAATCTCTGTTGCGCATTAACCGTTGCATTTATGCTTACGCCAAGCTGAAGGTCTTCAAAATAATATTTATCACCACGGGATGAAAGCCTCAGGTTAAATCCGACACGGGGACTTAGATTCCAGCTGAACAAACCGATGGTCTTATATTTACTCTTGACAGGTTCTTTTCCACCCTCTTTAGCATTAAGCACATCATAGAGGTAATTCTTCATATCGTTTTCATAGTTGGAATTTGCCGTTGGAACATTCATGCCTTTAAACAGAAAATCTGCGCCAAATGAATAGTCCGACATATACCATGTATAAGCATCTTTTTCACTTTCAGGAATGTTCGGAGGGCTGTAGATTGTGGATACAGGTGTTTCAAATCCCGGTATCGTACCAAGATCCACATCACCAAGAGGATCTCCGAGTATATCTACAACAAAATTACTCTTCATCATATTCTCCAAAGAGGTGCTGCCCATAAGGCCAAGTGCAAATGTGTCAAGCTGGAGAGGAACTATGAAGTTATATCCTGTATCTATCGGATTGTACCACAGATCATTCTGGTCTGCAAACTGAACATAAAGCCTATCGCCTGCCTGAATATCTCTTTTGGGGTTAAATTTAATTTCAGCCGTGAGAACAGAACCATTCTTTTCTACCGTTGTAACATATCCGTCTTCCTCATTGCAGTCAATCTTTTGATATCCATGTTTGTCATAGATATAAAAACGTGCATTTGTAGCTTGAATTGAGCTTATATCTTCTAATTTGATTGTAACTGTAAACTCTTTGTTTTCTACATCAACAGCATTCTGCTCAAAAGCAATTTCTCTCCTGTCGCCTGCAGGGGTATCCTGAGAAACATAACCTGCACTCATGCTCTTGAGCGCAAACATTTCAAGTGCTTTAAGGCGAATTTCACTTTCATAATTAACAAGCGAAATTACACGGTTGTATTGAGTATCTCCCACTGTAATGGAGGCTCCCATATATCCCCAAGGAGAAGGAAGTTTTATTTCCAACTCATATTCTCCGTTACCGTCTGTCTGGGTAACATTCCCACCTATGTTAACGCTTGCTGCCACCACCGGTTCGGTTGCGACATTTTTAACATTGTCGCCCTTTGTCTTTATGTCAAAAAGAGTTCTTTTTTCTCTTACTACACGACCTTTTCTTGTAACGGTTGCACTAACTGATTTAGGTGCAAAATAATACTGATAACGTGTGTTGTTCTGGTCCAGAGTAATCGGAAGTATGTTTCCTATTACCTCATCAGGATTAAGGGTATTTAAATCTTTATCAGAATACTCGTCGCCATCATCACCGATTGTACCATTGTTGTTGGTATCGCCTGTCATATTTTTCCATGAAGCATAATAATTTTCAGGAACCAATGCCTTAATAGTATAGCTCTTACCGAGGAAGGGATCGCTTAGCCACATATAACCCTCGCTATTGGTGTAGTCTCCATCAACGGTTTCTGTTTCTTCATCTATTGAAATGTTGGAATCGTACACCAAGCCCGTAAGATCGTCTACAGGCCTTGAATCATAAGCAAGTGGCGAATAACCTACATAAAATGACTGTTTATCGGTTACCGGTTTAACCCACATATTTGTATGTGCTACAAATTCGCCCTTTGATGTATCTGTTTCTTCAAGTACGGTTTTTCCTGTTTCATTTCCACCGGTATGAATTGTTTCTCCTTCTTTGTAATAGGTTATCTGTCCACCGCCGGGATTTCCGTTTGCCCAGTAGAGAAATCCGTTCGGAGTACGGTCTGAAAGAGGAGACATCTGCATTCTTATTACAGAGTATTTAGGAACTGTTATTGTGTAATACTGGGTAGTTAAATTGTTTCTTGATGTATCGACAGAAGTTTTGTTTTCAAGACCGAATATATTATTTATATATGAGCCCTTGCTTTCTTCGTTGAAAACCCCATCATTATCTGCGTTTTCAAAGTTTACGGTTACCATTTCCTGCGCATATACAGGATAAAAAACAATGCTGGAATCTAAAGAGCTGTTTCCATCAAGTACCCCTGCATTCATAAGCGCTTTTACAAAAGCACAGTCCGGTGTAAATGTAACCTTGTGGGTGGTGGGATCAGCTTTCATAACATAAACATTTTTGTCTCTGTATTGCTTTGCGTCAAAATCATAAACATCATATTTGTCAAATTCTGAACTTACAACACGAACTTCTTTCAGATATATTCCATTTTTTTCGTTTTCTTTTGCATTTACTGATTCTATTGTTGCAATGTTGGTATTACTGGCATAAAAGGCACCAAGATTGCTTCCGCCTGAAGTTATTGCAATGGTTCCCGGGTCGTACGCCAATGTTTTGGGAATATTTTCATAATTATCATAATAAATGTCATAACGGTTGGGGGATCCCTCTATGAAATCGTATACCTTTCGATTGAAAGTTTCAATAGAATCTGCTGTAGACACCGAGTATTTTGCCCAGTGGAAGGTTACCGGATTTCCAAGATATGCTTTAGGGTTATTAAAAATTCCCGCAATGGTTTTTGTGGAAAACTGAAAATAATAACTATCGTTGTATGGGCCTACATACAAAGTGTATTTCCTCCAGTCATCGGTTTGTCCTTCTATAGAGTATCCTGCAACACTACCGCTCCACTTACGTTCGCTGTCTATTTCAAAATAAGTTATAAAATTATTTGCGCTGCCACCTACATTCATATAGAAATCTATGCTTTTGCATCCGGTCAGATTTTTGGTACCGTTAGTTGTCCAGGCTCTGCCACCGTTACTCTTCTTTTCATGAAGCATAAGATCGTCATTTTCTACCCATTTTGAGCTTCCATTGGTCTTTTTATTGGTAATATCATCGTTCCAACCACCGGGAAAATCTTTGAGTTTCAATTCTGTAACAGCTTCACCTAAAGTTACATCTGCAGACAAAAGCGCAATGGCGTTTTCTTCAGATTTATTTTCTTCAGCCTGATTCTCTCCGAGAATTTCTACATCCACATAATAATTTCCTATTTCTGCTTTATTGTCCGACTCTAAACGAACACCAAAATTTCCATCACGTGAAAAGTCATATGCCTCGATTTTAACCTGTTTTTCCCTTTCTCCGGGAACAAAAGCAACCGCTTGCATATCCATATTGAGATAAGCATCTTCGGAAGCGCTGCCTTTAACAGTTGAAAGATATACAACATTAAAGTATTCTGTGCCTGATTCACGACGCAGAGTCACATATGATTCATTTTTATCCTTGGTCAGCACATTATCATCACATGAAAGTGTAATATAAGGTGTTTCATATTTTTCATCATCAGCGATAGTTACATATGTAGTAGCGCTGGCAGAAACTTTTGTGTTTTCTGCACTTGAATCTATGAGAGCCAACAGAAAAATTTTGTCTTTTTCTGCTTTCTGGTTATCAAGAATTTTTATTACAATATCTTTCTCTGTTTCTCCCGGCAAAAAATCAATAAATCCGTCTGCACCTTCTGCAGTAAAGAGATATTCATATACATTTTCTAAAACCTCTTTTGTTTCTTCTGCAGCAACCGTATCTTCTGTTGCAAATGTATCCATATTAAGATATGCTGCCTGAGCATCAAGAAGCTTTGAGCCTGTGCTTTTTGCGGCTTTTGTATATGCTGTTTCTGTATCTTCGTTGCCTGAATCAATGTCTTCGTTTTCTGCTTCGCCTTCAGTGCTGAAGTCATAGGTTAATCCGTCGGCATTTTCATTGTACGGATTCTCACTGTACGAAAAATCGCTGATATCAGGTTTGATACCGGAAACCTTTTCAAAAGGATTCCCATCAGCATCTAAAATAACATAGTCTTCACCATAAGTTGAAATAAGGTCAGCCGCTTTAAATGAAACCGCAGTTTCGATGGAAGTATCTCCATATCTTCTAATGGTTACATTTACCGTGTCATTACCTTCCTTAAAACAATATTCGGTAGCAGAAAAATCAATTATTGATACCTCTTCTGTGGGATTGTCATTGATTTCTTCTTCTTGAACATCGCTTACTTCCTGCTGACTGTCATCGGAGTTGTCATCAGAAATTTCGTCTTCGCTATTAACCTGTACGGAATCAGACAACTCCACGTCATCTACAGGAAGCTGCTGGGCAAAAGCAGGTGCACTTATGGACAGCAACATGCTCAGAACCAAGACCAGTGCAACCAGCGACTTGGATTTAAACATATATATCACCTCAATTACTTATTTTTAAATGCTTCTATTCTTACCTTGGCATTTTCACGCAAATTCATATAATAAAGACCGTAATCATAACCGTGATAGCTTTCGGGTCCAAAAAGTGCGTGTGCAGCTTCAGGAATTGCATACACTGCAGAATCGGCAGTTTCACAAACTACAACACCACGCTCTAAATCAATCTTTGCGTCAGCAAGATTTTTTTCGATTTCTCCGTCTATATTAAGTGAACCGAGGTTTTCTTCCTTAGCTGCATATGTATCATCTTTTTTCCAGTTAATCGGGTTAATGGAAATAGCGCCATCAGTTACAACCGCATTGTGCTGATCCTTGTTTGCAGGACCTTCTGTATTGTAAGAAATGATAACTCCTGTATCGTCAGCACCTTCTGCAAACTTAAGGTGTGGGTTTGCTGCAAGATATTTGTCGGTTACGGAGTATCCGATTACATATGCTGCAATCATATTTTTGTAGTGCTCAGGATGTTCTTTCATGTAGTCAGAAAGAATCATAGTCAAAATCTGAGAACCCTGAGAATGTCCCGCAAGAATGAAGGGTTTACCGTTGTTATAGTTTTCAAAGTAGTAATCAAGTGCAGCGGACGGATCCTGTGATGCGGAATAACGGAGCAGATCGTCAGCTTCTTCATCACTGAGAGTGAGTGCATAGGCTGCATTTACCTGTCTGTAAAAAGGTGCATAGATATTGCAATCCTCTATAAATACCGAAGCCTGATTTTTAAGTTCTCTCTGTGCTCCGCTACGCATAGATTCATCTGTAATATCTGCTACATCAGGAGCATCGTCAGATACCTTTGAAAAGGTTGTTGGATAAAAATATACAACGTCAACATCCTTACCTGTGTCTTCTGCACTAAGCCAGTTATCTGCATTGGCATAGTCTATTTTTGTTTCCCACTTTTCGCCGCCGTTAGTCTTTGCAATGACTGTCGGAACATTGCTTACTTCAGTTTCTATATTTGTATCAGTATTGTTTACCGTGCATCCTGTAAACAATGCCATTACCATAGCAAAAATTAAAATGGTTTGAAAGATTTTTTTACTTTTCATAAAATTTCCTCCTAAAATTTAATAATTTATTTAATTATGGCTTGTTACCATATTTAAATACCTGTGTAGTATTGCTGCAACTTCAGCTCTTGTTGCATTATCCTTTGGAGCAAGTAGGCTTTCGGACTTACCGTTTATAAGTCCTGCACCAACTGCCCAATTCATTGAAGATACTGCATATTCGGAAATCT
>CALFMA010000402.1 GCA_937880065.1 uncultured Ruminococcus sp. | reverse complement strand
ACTTTAAATCATTAATTATAGTGAATGTCAAATTATATTTGACGTTCACTATAATACCAATCAATAAGGAGTAGAAACTGCATTTATTGCGGTTTTTACTTCTAAAAAGTATTGCTCCCCAGCTACACTTTGCCATTAAATAATCGGCAAAGTATAATTGGCGGAGCAATAATTTATGGGGTTCTCTAAAAACCGAAATTCAGTCGTGAGGAAGTTTTTAGAGGTTCCCTTATGAAAAGATATAAGGAGATAGGGATTATGTATACGGAAGAAAAACTTGCGGCAATTGCGGCAAGAGATAATAACACAAAACGAAAATATCTTGTGGTAAATCGCTTACAGGGAAAGCATATCCCCGTGAAACCCTCGGATTTTTTCGGTATGACAGATGCTCTTGCGGATATTGTCCGTGAGGCTTACAAGGACGAAAAACTGCTGCTTATCGGCTTTGCGGAAACTGCAACGGCTATCGGTATGGCGGTGGCATCTAAGCTTGACACGCTGTATATGCAGACTACAAGGGAGAATATTGAGGGTGTGGAATGGCTGTATTTCACGGAATCCCACAGTCACGCCACGGAGCAGAAGCTTGTCAGAAATTCCCTTGATGAAGTGATTTTAGAAATCGACCGCATTGTGTTTATTGAGGACGAGGTTACCACGGGTAATACAATTCTGAAAATTGTGGATATAATTGACAGGGAATACGGCGGAAAAGTTGAATTTTCAGTTGCCTCACTTCTCAATGGTATGGACGAGCAGTCCCGTGACAATTACCGTGAACGAAACATCGGCATACACTATCTTGTGAAAACAGACCACAGCGGTTATACGGAAATTGCAGAGAAATATTGCAATGACGGTGATTATTTTTCCCATAACAGCGGAAAAACGGAAAATCCCACAGATGTGAAATGCATATCGGGGGGACTTAATTCCAGAAAGCTTGTTTCAAGCGGTGATTATACAAAAGCCTGCGGCAATTTATATGACAGCGTAAAGTCCTTAATCGACAGGGAAAATGGCGAAAATCTCCTTGTACTTGGCACAGAGGAATGTATGTTTCCTGCACTTTATGTTGCCGCACAATTTGAAAATGCAGGCTATAATGTGAGATGCCATTCAACTACACGAAGCCCCATAACTGTTAGCCGTGAGGAAAAATATCCCCTGCATCGGCGATATGAACTTCTGAGCCTTTACGATGATGAGAGAATTACATTTATTTATGACCTGAAAAAATATGATAGTGTGCTGATTATTACGGATTCCCCCTGCAAGTCAGATAAGGGTGTAAATTGCCTTGTAAATGCTTTGGAGAGCTGTGGAAACGAAAACATACACGTCATAAAATGGGAAAATGAGGACGAGGGATATTGTAGATGACTAAAATTAATAGTGAGCAGCTGCCCTATATGCTTGGGGGATTGCTCTATACTCCAGCAATAAATGAAACTATTGCCGATAAAATTCTTGATAATTCCTATGAATATCTGACATCTGTAGCTTTATGCCTTGAAGATGCAATTATGGAATCTGCCTTGGAAAAAGCTGAGGATACACTCATAAAGACATTGGAAAAATTACAGGGAAAAGAGGAACTTCCCCTTATTTTCATAAGAGTGAGAAATCCCCTTCATCTCGATAGGTTAAGCGAAAAACTCAAAGCTTATTCCGATGTTTTTACAGGATATATTCTCCCTAAATTTGATATGACAAACGGCAGGGAATATATTGATATTCTGCGAAAAATCAACAGCGGAAGTGAACAGCCCGTCTATGCTATGCCCATTCTTGAAAGTTCGGCAATCGCAGACGGAACAGCGAGAATTTCTCAGCTTACAGCCATAAGAGAATTGCTTTTATCAGCAAAGGAGTATATTCTCAATGTCCGTGTGGGCGGAAATGATTTCTGCAATCTCTACGGTTTAAGGCGTTCTGTAAATCAGACTATTTATGATGTGGGCGTAGTCCGTGATATTCTCGTTGACATTGTTAATGTTTTCGCAAGGGAGTTCGTTGTATCAGGTCCCGTGTGGGAATATTTTGAAAATGACAAGAATGATAAATGGGCGGCAGGCTTGAAAAAAGAACTTGAATTTGACAGAATAAACGGCTTTATCGGTAAAACCGCCATTCATCCCTCACAGCTGCCTTTGATTTATGACAGCCTCAAAGTCACAGCGGAGGATTATGCGGATATGAAGTCAATCCTCGGTTGGGAGGAAAAAGATTTCGGAGTAATGAAAAGCGACAGCGGTTCACGTATGAACGAGAAAAATTGTCATAATAAATGGGCAGAAAGAGTTCAGATTCTAAGCCGTATATATGGGGTAAAGGAGAAATAGTGTGAAAAGTACGTATAAAGAAAAGGACGTTACTTTGCTCTTAAAGGACATTACAGGGCAGGTTGAACCCCTTGAAAATGACATTCGAGAAAGACTCATACAAAGCGGAATAGGCTATTGCGAAATGCTGCCACGAGAATACCCTCCCTCTGAAAAATATCTCTCCGCTTACAGAGATGCACTTAGCAGAAATGCTGATATTACGGCAAAAGCTGTGGGCATAGCAGCGGATAGAATTTATTCTGACCGTGGGGGAAAGCCTGTGATTGTTTCCCTTGCAAGGGCAGGTACACCTGTGGGAATTCTCATAAAGCGTTATCTTGAAAAGAAGTATAAAATTGAAGTTCCGCACTATTCCGTGTCAATTATAAGGGGCAGGGGAATTGATAAAAATGCCATTAAATTTATTCTGTCAAAGCATAAGGCGGAGCAGATTCAGTTTGTGGACGGCTGGACAGGAAAGGGTGCAATTCAGCGTCAGCTCAACGAAGCTATGGCTGATTTCCCTGAAATATGCACGGGAATTGCTGTTCTTTCCGACCCTGCGGGAGTTGCAGAAAAATGCGGTACAGCTGAGGATTTCCTCATTCCGAATTCCTGCCTGAATTCTACCGTTTCGGGACTTATCAGCCGCACATTTCTGCGAAGTGATATTATCGGCGAAAATGATTTTCACGGTGCGGTTTATTATGAGGAATTCGAGGAATATGACCTTACATATGATTTTATAGATGCAGTGGAAAGCTGTTTCAGATTTGATGAAAGCTGCGATTGCGTCGGTAAAGATAGGGTGCAGGGCAGCGGACTTGCTGAAACTTACCGCATTGCAGAACATCTGGCAATTGATAATATAAATCTTGTAAAGCCGAGTATTGGCGAAACTACAAGAGTACTGCTGAGAAGAATTCCCGACAAAGTGCTTGTTCACAGCCTTGACGACAGAGAAAATCTCGGTCATATATATCAGCTTGCCGCAGAGAAAGGAGTTGCAGTTGAGGAATATCCACTTGAAAATTATAAGGCTTGCGGAATAATCCGAAAACTTGCAGATAACTGATGAAAGAAAAAATACTTTTTGCCTGTGACCTTGATAACACTCTTTTGATTTCTCACCGCATAAGCCGTGAGTGTGATATTTGTGCGGAAATTCTCAACGGAAAGGAGCAGAGTTTTTTCACTCCTGCTGCCTGTGAACTTATAAAAAAGGTTACGGAAAATGAAAATATCATTCTGCTTCCTGTTACAACAAGATCTGTGGAGCAATATAAGCGGATACAATTTCCTGCGGATTGTACTCCGAAATATGCCCTTACCTGCAATGGTGCGGTACTGTTGAAAGAAGGATTTCCCGAAGAAAATTGGTATAATGAGTCGGAACAGCTTACAGATCTGCACAGAGATGAGCTGAACAGGCTTTATGAGGAATACAGCGGAAAAGACTGCTATAGAACTGTGAGAATTGTGGACGATATGTTCCTGTTCATTCATTTTTTTGACAGCGAATCCGCTGCTGCTGAGGCTGAGAAGTGCAGGGGAAATACTGAACTTACCGTTGATTATTTCGGCAGCAAGATGTATTATTTTCCGCCTGTTTCCAATAAAGGCTATGGTGTAAAGCGGTTTGCGGAGCATTTCAATTGTGACAGAATTATAGCGGCGGGGGATTCCACAATTGACTGTTCAATGCTTGATATTGCCGATACTGCACTCATTCCCGATGAAAGACTGGCCAAAATATTAAAAAATGAAAAGGGTATGCCGGCACAGTTGATTTATGACGCGTACTTGATTCAAAATGATAATTGGAAGGAACTGCATAATCGACACAAAAATGACGAGTCTGCATTGGCGGCACCACTGCGCATATGGTCGGCAATCGCAAACGATTGGCGCACCAACACGTTTAAATTTATTGACACTTTGCCAACAAACGCGTCATGGAAATCGTTTGTGCGTGGGCAAATATACGCTGAATTGGGTGATATAGAAACGGCTGCGTCCCATTTTGACAAGGTTGCCCCTGAATTTATGAATATAAATGACTATTTATACCTAATGTCGTTTTATTCGCACCATGATATGGTGGACAGGGCAGGGAAATTGTTAAAAGAATTCACATCACGTCCAACAGGTATGTTTATGTTGGATTACGACAATATTCCTGATTGGTCTGTATTTTCTGGGTACAAGAATCAATTGGCATTCAGTTTGGCGCAAACTGTATCGCATACCCAAATATTAATGTATTCTGATATGGCTGTATTAATGTTGCGTTTTGCCCAGGTTACAGCCCCAGAATTTGCCCAGAATACAGACGCGATAAATTATTATTTAGGCCAGTTTTTTTACACCAATGGCGGAAATTATGCTGATTTTTTCAATAAAATCGGCACGGACAGTCCTTTTTATCTGTTCACGGTATTGCGTAACGCCGAAAAGACGGGTGATATAGACGATTTGCAACATGCTTTAAAGTATCAGCCTTTATTTGTACCTGCGATAAACAAATTGGTTGGGCATCATATTAAAAATGGAAATAAACGTGCGGCATTGGCGGTTATAAACCGTGCACTGGATAATGAATATTTAGATGCTGATAGTCGTGCATTTTTCTTAAAAAGTCGTGCATATATTTATTATGCGTTTGGTGATTATGATGCGGCCCAGCAAGATTTAAGTGAAATATACTGCGGTCCCCGATGCCGAGACAAATGCGTTACAGGCACAGGTTTGGGCTGCACGAAATACAGAAATAGAACTGGCATACGAACGTGCCATGAATTTAATTTTGAAAAACCCAACAGACATCCTTGCGTGGGACACATTGGGTTGTGTTGTTGCAGCCCGAGAAGGGGCAATTGCGGCATTAGATGTTATGGAAAGTGTTGGTGCTGTATCCCAGACACATTCTTCGTTATTTCTGCACCTGGGGGACATATATATGTCAGTGGGCGATACGGACAAGGCCCGTGACGCATATATGCGTGCAATCGATTTATCTGATGATGGATTAGTGGTCGTCCCTGAAATTGAAAGAAAACTAAGGAAAATAAAATGAAAGTAGGCGTAGTTGGTGCCGGTGCATGGGGCACGGCATTGGGGTTGGTATCGGCCCGTGGTGGTTCAGATGTGTTACTGTGGTCTTATGATGGTGAGTATAAGCATTTTGAAGGTGTTACAATGCCTGAAAATTTGCGTGTATCTACAAATGCGTATGATCTGGAAGATATGGACGTATGGTTATTGGTAACACCATCTGCATATTTTCGTGAAACACTAAGAA
>CALFMA010000401.1 GCA_937880065.1 uncultured Ruminococcus sp. | reverse complement strand
TTCATGGAATGGAAAAGGCAAGAGGCAAGGAATTCGTTAAGAATTGGGTAGCCGTTATAGGTGACTCCACCTTTATCCACTCGGTTTTGTCAAAGCGATATCTTAGTACGCCCTCTTCCCAAAGACCGATTTGTATTAGGTTATTACCCTTTTCGCCAATCTCTGCGCCGATGCCGTGCTGGTCATCAAAGGCAAAGGGAAATACAACGCTTAGATACGAAAGCGCCAAGAATGCCAAAACCGATGCTATGACGGCAAATATCTTCGATTTCGAATACATCCTATGCGACACGGAAATAGAGGCGCTTACGCTGGAAAACAGCCTTATAAAGCTTTATAAGCCGAAATACAATATACTTCTTAAGGATGATAAGGGATACCATTATATCAGAATTTCAGATGAAGCATATCCACGCATAACAGCAGAAAAAAATACTCTTTCAGGCGGAGAATATCTCGGACCTTATACAAGCTCATACATTACAAAAGAGGCTGTAAATGAGGCTAACCGTGTATTTATGCTTCCCACCTGCAACAAGAAATTCCCCCGTGATTTCCGCAAAGAACGTCCCTGTCTGAACTACCATATCAAGCAATGCATGGGCGTTTGCCGTGGCAGGATTTCCGCCGATGAATATATGGGAATTATCGCAGAAGCTGAGGAATTTATCCGTTCAGGCGGTGCGGCATCGGTGGAGCGTATGGAAGCTGAAATGAACATTGCCGCTGAAAATCTTGAATTTGAAAAGGCGGCTATGCTCCGTGACCGCATTGCCGCTGTGAAAAAAGCATCTGAAAAACAAAAAATGGTTGACAGCGGTGTGGATTCCGCTGATGTAGTGGGATTGGCTGAATATGGCGGCGGAGTTTATATTTCCGTGCTGATGTATCGTGACAATCGCTTATACGACAAAGCTGTATTTGATGTTGAAAAAAATGAGGACGACGAGGATATTTTAAGCACATTTATGGTGCAGTTCTACCACGGCAGAAAGGATATTCCACGAACTGTTGCCGTTGAAAATATGCCTGTGGAATCCGAACTTATCCAACAGCTCCTTGAAAATCAGGCAGGCAGGGGAGTTAAGCTTTATCAGCCTCAAAGGGGCAGGCTTCTTGACCTTGTAAAACTTGCGAAAAATAATTCCGCAGAATATGCCGCATTGAAAAGCAGTCGCACAGGCAAGGACGTTATCGCTCTTGAACAGCTGGGAAAATGCCTTGGATTGGCAAATCCCCCAGAAATCATCGAGGCTTATGATATATCAAATCTCTCCTCTGAGTCAATGGTTGCAGGTATGGTTGTATTCGCAGGCGGCAGACCGCAGAAAAAGGCATACAAGAAATTCACCGTTAAGGAACAGGAATATCAGAACGACTACGGCAGTATGCGTGAAGTGCTGAAAAGGCGGCTGCTCCACATTGTTAATCAAGAGGGCGACGAGTATTTCACACGAACTCCCGATTTAATTCTCCTTGACGGCGGAACAGGTCACGTTCACGCTGTTGAGCCGCTTTTGAGGGAACTTGGACTTGACATTCCCCTTTTCGGTATGGTCAAGGACGATAAGCACCGCACCCGTGCCATTGCCACAGGCGGCAGGGAAATCCAGATAAACAACCTACAGGCGGCATTTAATCTTGTGACGAAAATTCAGGACGAAGTGCATCGTTTCTCCGTCAGCTTTATGCACACAAAGCATAAGAAAAAGACCTACAGCTCCGAATTGCTGTCGGTCAAGGGCATCGGCGAGAAAAAGGCGGCTAAGCTTCTTATAAAATATAAGACGAAAGAAAATCTCCAAAAGGCAACCATTGAAGAATTGGCACTAACAGCAGGAGTTTCCCTTGAAACCGCAAAGGAGCTTTATGAGGTAATTCACAGCTAAACCTTTTGGCAATGCGTAATTATTTTGAAGAGCCGTTAGCTATTAGCTGTTAGCCTTTAGCTAATAAAGGCGGTGAATTTATGCGTTACCATTTATTTCGAAGTACCTTGTAACAACTAAAATTTTCTAAAATCAAATGGTAGAGGACTTAAATGAAACTCATTTGAAAAGACTAATTGACACGAATGAAAAGACTTGAAATTTTCTTATACAAAAAATCCCCCTCATCAAAAGTCGACAATGGGAGGGAAAAAGGGGAAAGGGAAAGGAGAGCCCAGAGAGGAAAACCGTAGGGGAAAAAGGGAGTGCGGCGAGTCGCCGCTGACATCTCGTTCTAATGCTATATTACTTTAGATGCAATATTTTGTTCTAATGTAAAACTTTGGGTAGAGTAAATTGCCAGCGTGGGCACCACGCACGACTTTTGTGCCAGTTTTCTTTTTCCCTCCCTTTTGTTCCGTAGGTGTTCCTCTCTGGTGATAAATTACCCTTTTGTATTTATTATAAATAGAAAAAGTAAATTCTAAGACGTTACAACATATTAGCTTTGGCTGCGGCAATATTGCAAGTAACCTTAGAGCAATAGCTTTTAGATATTTATGCAATTCCACCATAAACTTTATCTGTTTTTTGTGAGTTTATCCAAATCCAAAATAATCTATTGACTTTCGTTGATTTTTATTCTACAATATTAGTAGAACGAAATTATACACATCAGCGAAAGGAGTAGTTATGAAAGAGCTTATCAAAAATTATAAAATCAGCTGTGATATGGCTAAGGAGCGTATAGGTGAACTGCGTTTGCAGAGGAATACCCTCCGTCAGAAAAATGCTGTTCAGGAAATAGAAAAGCTGGATTTAGACCGCCGAATTCGCCTGTTATGCACGGAATATATTGATATGCGTGAAATCATTGATAACCTCGAAAAATACGAGCGAGTCGTCCACAACTGAAAGAGGTGATACCTTGTCAAGACGAAATGTATACTTTGATTCATCAACGGGACAGGCAGACAGCTATATTCGTCACTTTCTTTCAGACAGCGAAAATTCGGGGAAAAAGAAAGCTTTGCTGAACATAATCCAAAACGATTTAACCGCAAGACAGGCTGAAATTATAACCCTTTTCTATTTCAGAGAAATGTCGGTTACGGAAATTGCGGAAAGGCTTGGAATTACACCGCAGGCGGTTTCAAAGGTTATGGCGACAGCGAGAAAAAATATTTTCAGATATTTGCGATACACTTTCAAGGAGTTTTTATGAATACACCAATTTACGATTTTTTGCGGAATTACAGCGAAAAAAATCCCCTGCGATGCCATATGCCCGGTCATCACGGAAAGCATATTTCAGAGGAATTGGCGGAACTGTACCGCCTTGACATTACGGAAATAAGCGGTGCTGACAGCCTTTTTGAAGCTGACGGAATCATAAGCGAAAGCGAGGACAACACGGCGGCAATTTACGGTAGCGGTGCAGCTTTATTTTCCGCTGGTGGTTCAACTTCCTGCATACAGGCTATGCTTGGGGCAATGCGTCTTGAAAATCGGCGAATTATAGCCATTCGCAACGTACACAGGGCATTCCTTAACAGCTGTGTTCTGCTGGGACTTGATGTGGAGTGGATTATGCCCGATTACACCGACGGAATTTTATCGGGAACTGTAAATCTTTCGGAAGTTGAAAAGCTTCTCCGAGAAAATCCCCACAGCTGTCTTTATGTCACATCTCCGGATTATACGGGAAGAATTGCCGATATATCGGCATTATCGGCGATTTGCAAAAAATACGATGCAAAGCTTTTGGTGGACAACGCTCACGGTGCGCATCTTCATTTTTTCTCCAACAGTATGCACCCGATTGCCCTCGGAGCTGATATGTGCTGCGATTCCGCCCATAAAATGCTCCCTGCCCTCACAGGGGGAGCGTTTCTCCACGTGAAAGACAGGGCATACAAGCCGATTTTAAAGCAGACTATGAGTATGTTCACTTCTACAAGTCCCTCCTATCTGATTATGATGTCACTTGATTTGTGCAACAGATATATGGCGGAGGAAATCCGAGGGGATATTGAGGATAATCTGCGGTATATCCGTGATTTCCGTCAGCGTTTTGCCCACAGGATTATTTTTGCGGAGGGCGATCCCTTTCACAT
>CALFMA010000400.1 GCA_937880065.1 uncultured Ruminococcus sp. | reverse complement strand
AGCACGAAAATAAACACAGTGGGAAGCACGAGCGTTCGCAAAAACGACAAAATGGCAGAAACCACACCGTTGTTGAGGGCGGTAAAGAAGGAGGAGCCGAACGCTGCCACGCCCATAAACAGGAAGGACACCGAGTAGATACGCATGGCTTGGCAGGTTAGCTCATATAATCCTTTGTCATATCCCACAAAGACACCGGAAAGGATTGGTGTTGCAAGCTGTGATACGGCAAGCATACCCACGCCGATAACACCTACAAGCGTCATGCTCTTGCGGAACAGGTTTTTCATTTCCAAATGATTCTGTGCGCCGAAATTATAGCTGATTACAGGAGCGATGCCCATAGAATAACCATAGTAAATTGCTGAGAAGATAAAGCCTACATACATCAGCACACCGTAAGCCGCAACGCCATCTTCACCGTAGTATTTCAGAAGCTGGGTATTATACAAAATGGTCACAATGGAATAAGCAATGTTGCCTACCATTTCCGAAGAACCATTTACACAGGCTTTACCCAAAACCTTGCCGTACAGCTTTGTTTTTGTGGTAAGGCGAAGCAGACTCGTATTCGGGCTGGCAAAATAAATCAAAGCAAACAATGTTGCAAGTGTCTGGCTTAAAGTGGTAGCAATGGCAGCACCCCAAACTCCCCAAGGAAGAACGGCGATCAGCAGCCAGTCAAGAACGATGTTGGACACGCCGCCAAACACAGTGGTAAACAGACCGAGCTTCGGTTTCTCTGCTGTGATAAAGAAGGTCTGCATAGAGAATTGCAGCATAAAGAACGGAGAGCCGATGAATGAGATGCGTCCATAAATGATGCAGTCTTCAAGCATCTGTCCCTCAGCACCCAGCATCCTCGCAAGAGGTTCTGTGACAAACCAACCTACAACTGCGGTAACTGCACCGATCAGCAGCACCACATAAATGAGCATGGAAAAGTATTTGTTTGCTTTCTCTGAATCCTTTTCACCAAGAGTTTTGCCGACAATGGCAGTACCACCGGCACCAATCATCATACCGAGAGAGCCAACGATGGTAAAGACAGGGCCGATCAGGTTAATTGCCGCAAAAGCGGTCTTTCCAACATAGTTCGATACAAAAAATCCATCAACAAGACTGTAGATGGAGGTGAATACCATCATAGCGATGGAAGGTAAGGTAAAACGCAGAAGTCTGCCGTAGTTAAAATGATCAGATAACTGGATTCGCATGGTTTCCTCCGAAACGGCGCATTGCAAACTCTGCAACAGCCGGTGCAAGTTCTTTTATGTCCCAATCCGTTGTATTCACGGTCAAATCGTAGGCGTTGGGATCGCCCCATCTGCTTTCGCACATCATTTCTCGTGTCCTCGATCTGTTTTTGTCAATGCGCTTCATATTCTGAACAAGCTGCTTTGATGTAAGGTTTTCAGTAGGCTCTGCCCGTTCCACACATCTTTTGATTTTTGCTTCGGTCTCGGCACAGACGAAAACTCGGAATGGCTTGTAATCCCGTAAAATAACATCCGCATTACGCCCGACGATTACACAGTCCTTTCCTACTTTTGCGATTCCCTCAATCACCTTTTTCTGTTCAATCAGCAGAGAAACCTGCGGATCGCTCATAACTGTTGTTGCCCGAAAGGAATGACGGAAAGTGACGGGAATGTTTTGCCACGCATGGTTGTTCAAGGTTCTTTCAATATATCCCTCATCCATTCCCTTTGACTGTGAGATTGCAGTGATGATCTCACGGTCGTAATAATCAAAGCCTAAAATATCGGCAAGGCGTTTACCGAGTTCTCGTCCGCCGCTGCCAAACTGTCGGCTGATGGTAATAATCTTCATAAAGAGTCTCCTTATAGTTTTTCTGCTTGAGCCTTAAACGAGGTCACATACTTTTCCAGCAAGGAAATGTGCGTGTCGATCTCGGCATCTGTCCATGTTTCAAGGGCGGCAATTTCCGCCTCACACAAACGGGAAACCGTTTCCGATACATATTGCTTTCCTTTGTCTGTGAGCAATACCATTTTCGCTTTGCCTTTGTACTGCTCAAGGTAAAGAATGCCATCGTCTTCTAATTTACGGATAGCGGAATTCACAGTCTGCTTACTGATGCCGGACTGTTTATAAATATCACTGAGCAGACAGCTTTCGCCGTTTTCGTGAATAGCATAGAGTACGCACATCACGCTGTCTGCCATGCCGATTTTGAGGGAAGCCTGATGGTACAGCGCATCCAGTTCAGCAGCCAGATAATTGATCTTATGAATTTTATCAAATAATTTTGTGTTCATAGAAACCTCCAAGTATGATTTCGTACTTATATAGTATAGTACGATTTCGTACATAAGTCAATAGATTTCGCAAAATTGTCGAAAAGAAAACCAAATGATGATATTGTATTTTTATATTTTGTGTGTTTGCTTGTGTTGCTTATTTATTTTATAAATCATTACCAGTGGTTGAAAATACAATCAATGAAATGAATGAAGTTATTTCACTTTATGAAGAATAATTAACTTTCATTCCAATTGAATTTTTTAGCGGTTTTCATGCCATTCTCTGAAAGCTTTTTTCTTAAAGAG
>CALFMA010000399.1 GCA_937880065.1 uncultured Ruminococcus sp. | reverse complement strand
GAGATGCGGTTACAATTACTGCTGTAAGGAAACCAAAAATCTTTTTTCAGGAGTTTTTCATTTTTATCACCCTTTTACTTTGGTTCCAATTCCTTTTCTATGATTACATTTTACCCCACAATTATGACAATCCCGTGAAAGTGTCACGAAAATGGAGTAAATGTTTGGAGTAAAAATACGGTTAAAAACCTTTAAAACCGTCATTTACAGCCTGTCTGATTTCCCTTTCACAGCCTTTTATCCGTTCAAGCTGGGCGGTTAATTCCAGTTCCCGTGAACGGCATTGCTCCGCTGTCTTTTTGGGGAAATTCCGTGTGCTGCCCCTGTAGCGGCTTGCAAGTTCAGAGATAATCAGCACAATTCCATTGTAAAGTGAGTTGATTTCCTCACAGGTGAGAAGTCCGTCAATTCCCTGTGCAAATCCGTTTATAGCATCACGTATATCCGCAATTGAGAATTTTTCCGCCGTAAGGGAGCGAATCATATCCCCGAAATCGGCACAGATATACCCCGACATTGCGGTGTCAAGGTCAATAACCGTCAGCCGTTCCCCGAAAATTATATTATCCGCCTTGGTATCACCGTGGATATTCCGCAAAGGCAGCTTTAAATCTCCGAAATTGTGAAGTTCAAGGGGAGTTTTCAGCTGTACACCACAGGAATTTACAATTTTCAGAAAACGTCCCACCGCATAGCCGTGATAGTACGGCGAATACTGTCCGTCATTTTCGGTATAGTCGTAAATCCGCCATATTTCGCCATTCTGCTCAATATATCCCCTGCCCTCACATTGGAGATAACGAGGAACAAAAAGGGAATTATCCCCGAATTTTTCAAAGGCATTGCCGATTACAGAAATATTCTCTGCAACTATATCGGGATTTTGAAAAATATTGCAATTGAGAGATTGCAGAATATATTTCTTCTTATTACAGTTGCAGAGAAATGTTTTATTTATATGACCGCAGGAAAGCTCGGCGACAGACGAAATATCCGTCAGGCCGAACTTTCCGAGAATTGTATACATCAGTTTTTAAGGCTGTGCATAGGTGCAGGAATACGTCCGCCACGGTTGATGAACTTCGCAGGGGATTTATCCTTGACCGGCATTACAGGGCCGCTTCCGAGAAGTCCGCCGAATTCCAGCATTTCGCCCTCTTTTTTGCCCACAGCAGGGATAAGACGTACAGCAGTTGTTTTCGTGTTAACCATACCGATAGCCGCTTCATCAGCGATAATAGCGGAAATTGTTTCGGGAGATGTTTCACCGGGAACTACAATCATATCAAGTCCAACAGAGCAAACAGCTGTCATAGCCTCAAGCTTTTCAAGACTGAGAACACCTGCAACTGCGGCATCAATCATACCTGCGTCCTCTGAAACAGGGATAAATGCACCTGAAAGTCCGCCAACTGTTGAAGACGCCATAACACCGCCCTTTTTAACGGCATCATTGAGCATTGCAAGGCAGGCTGTTGTGCCGTGTGTACCGCACATTTCAAGTCCCATTTCTTCAAGGATATGGGCAACACTATCGCCTACAGCAGGAGTCGGAGCAAGTGAAAGGTCAACGATACCAAAGGGAACTCCAAGCAATTCAGATGCTCTTGCACCTACAAGCTGTCCCATACGTGTAATCTTGAACGCTGTCTTTTTGATAATATCAGCAAGCTCGTTAATTGAAGCGTCGGGATATTTGCTCAATGCCGCACGTACAACGCCCGGGCCTGATACACCAACGTGAATTTCACAGTCAGGCTCGCCTACACCGTGGAAAGCACCTGCCATAAAGGGGTTATCCTCAACGGCATTGCAGAACACAACAAGCTTTGCCGCACCGATACAGTCACGGTCAGCAGTTCTCTCAGCTGTTTCCTTTACGATTTCGCCCATAAGCTTTACAGCGTCCATATTGATACCCGACTTTGTAGAGCCGATATTTACAGAAGAACAGATATTCTGTGTAACGTCAAGGGCTTCGGGAATTGAACGGATAAGAGCCTCGTCACCTGCTGAAAATCCCTTGTGAACAAGTGCGGAATATCCGCCGATAAAGTTAACTCCGCAGGTATCGGCTGCTCTCTGGAGTGCCTTTGCGAATTTTACGGGATTATCATTGGGACAAGCCGCCGCAAGCATAGCAATGGGAGTTACGGAAATTCTCTTGTTAACTATAGGAATACCGTATTCCTTTTCGATACGCTGTCCCACAGCTACGAGATTTCCTGCCTTTGAAACGATTTTATTGTAAACCTTTTCGCAAGCCTTGTCAATATCGGTGTCGATACAGTCAAGGAGGGAAATTCCCATTGTAATTGTACGTATATCAAGACATTCGTCCTGAATCATACGGATTGTTTCAAGTATATTGTATACGTTAAGCATTTATAAAACCTCTCTTATACATTGTGCATTGAGTTGAAAATGTCCTCGTGCATTGTGTGGATAGACAGACCAAGCTTTTCGCCAAGACTTGTCATATCGTCAACAAGCTCGGAGAAGTCGGAAGTCATACCTGTGATATCCACAAGCATAATCATTGCGAACATATCCTGCAAAACGCTCTGTGTAACTTCGATTACATTAACGCCTTTTTCGGAGCAAACTCCGCTGACCTTGTGGAGAATTCCCACATTGTCCTTACCGATAACAGTTATAACAGCTCTCATATAAAAAACCTCCGTGTGACAACAGGAAATAGTTGTCAAAAATTTATCACACTCTATTATAACATATATTTATGAAAAAATAAAGGGGTATTAATAATTTTATTTTTTAATCTGTATTTTTTTGCTGAAAAGGTAGAAATCTTTTTGAAAATGTGTTATAATGGTTTTATATCAATCTGAAACGAGGTGTTATTTTGCAGTTAATCGACTGTCATACACATACGCAATTTTCTATGGACTCCGAGGCTGACATCAATGCTATGATTAAAAAGGCAAAGGAACTGAATTTAGCCGCCTACGCTATTACCGACCATTGTGAGTGTAATTGCTGGTATCCCAAGGAGCATTACGAGAATACCGAATTATTCGACTATTTCAATTATAAAGACGATTTTGAAGCCTCCCTTTCAGCCGTTACGGAACTGAAAGAAAAATATTCGGACTTCAATCTCATATGCGGCACGGAATTGGGACAGCCTCTCGCTGACCTTGAAATTGCCGAAAAATGTATAGCGGACAGCCGCCTTGACTTTGTAATTTCATCGGTTCATCAGATAAAAGATGAAAAGGATTTTTTCTACATAAACTATTACCATATGTCAACGGCGGAAATCAATAATCTTCTCGAAAGATATTTTTCCGAGGTCTATGAGCTTTGCAAATGGGGAAAATTCGACGTTTTAGGGCATCTCACCTACTGTCTGAGATATATGAAAATCAGAAACGGAATTACCCCCAATATGAAGCTTTTTGATGAAATTATTGCCGAAAGTCTGCGAACTCTTGCGAATAAGGGCAAGGGCATTGAAATCAACACATCGGGTATAAGACAGGGCTTCGGCACTACTTTTCCCTCCCTTAAATATATAAAACTTTTCCGTGAATTCGGCGGAAAAATCATTTCCATAGGCTCTGACGCACACAAAGTCCGTGACCTCGGTGCAAATATAGCCGAGGGTACAGAGCTTGCAAAGGCTGCGGGTTTCAGCGAAATCTGCTATTTCAAGAAACGTCAGCCCGTATTTATCAAAATAAGCTGATTCGGCATTTTTTGCCTGAATACATATCTATGAAAGGATTTGAAGAAAATGAAAAACGAAATCATCAGATTATTACAGCAGAACGCACGTATGTCTGCCGCCGCCATTGGAGAAATCCTTGGCATATCAGCCGCCGCCGCAGAAGCGGAAATCGCAAAGCTTGAAAAAGAGAAAGGTGAATTCATTAAGGCTCTGGGCGGCAAAGCAAAGTATCTCG
>CALFMA010000398.1 GCA_937880065.1 uncultured Ruminococcus sp. | reverse complement strand
TAATGAAGGAAAATATTCTATACCTGGTAAATCAGAAATACCCTTGGAATTAACATCGATTGAAGTTACAGCTGCAATTTCCTCAGCTGAAAGAACGCCGTCACCGTCTTTATCAAAACTTGATTTGACATATTCACGGAAGATTGCGTCGGGAAAGTTAGTTTCGTTGATTTCTACGCTTGTGATTTCTTCTTCTGCCGCATTAGCTGTGACATTACTGATTATGATTGAATCCTGTGGCAAATAACCCATAGTATTTGCACTAATCAGTAAAGCCGCAGTCATAGCTGCAATTTTTTTCATTTTGGACATATTTTTTTCCTCCATATCCTTTTTTATTTTTTGGCAAACGACAAAGAATTTTGTTTATGTTTTGCCTGCTATATATTAAACAACTTAACCACCTCAATTATCGCAGTAAAATTGAAAAAATTTTTAAAAAGTTGTAAGCATATACTAACGTTCGTTAATTAGCTGTTCGTTTGCTTTTATTAACTGCATTATATCATATAATATAACAAAATGCAACACTTTCCAAACAAATTTATATATATATACATATAGCATTTGCATAGGCGTATATCATATGCTATATATACCTATTTCGATTATTATATTTATGATGTGACTTCGTTGGCAAACTATCCTACAAAAATGGACGGCAGAAATTAATCTACCGTCCTAACAGCTAATGGCTAAAGGCTTTATAAAGCAAATAGTTTTAGTTCTCTTTAAGTCTTGCAATTTCCTTTTTAAGGCTGTCAACTTCCGCCTGAAGTCTGCACAGTTCAAGGGAAACAGGGTCGGGAATATGAATCTGGTCAATATCCTGTGTAACCTTGTGCTGATTGACTTTTTCGCCCTTTCTGCGGACAATTCTTGCAGGAACGCCCACAGCTGTACAATCATCGGGAATAGCGTTGAGTACAACGGCATTGGCGGCAATTTTTACGTTATTTCCCACAGTAAATGGTCCAAGCACCTTTGCACCAGCACCTACAAGCACGTTATTGCCGAGAGTGGGGTGACGTTTTCCCTTGTCCTTACCTGTACCGCCGAGAGTAACTCCCTGATACAGCAGGCAATTATCACCGATAACCGCAGTTTCTCCGATAACAACGCCCATACCGTGGTCAATGAAAAGACCTTTTCCGATAGTTGCACCGGGATGAATTTCAATGCCCGTTTTATTTCTTGCACGCTGTGAAATAATTCTCGCAATGGTATAATATTTCCGCACATAGAACCAATGGGCAAGGCGGTAGGAACGGATTGCCCTTAAAGTGGGGTAAGTCAGCAGAATTTCCACCGCATTTCTTGCCGCAGGGTCGCTTTCACGAATAAGGGCAATATCTCTTTTTATAGTTTTAATCAGTCGTAACATAAAACACCGCCTTCGGTCAGAAATTAGAAATCAAAGGTTGGAGGTCAGAAATCAAAGCCATAATGCAATTGCCGCCGTTATCAGCTAACGGCTAATGGCTGATTGCTAAAGGCTTATGTCATATTATAAAAATTTCAATGCACCTGTGTTCTCCATAGCTTTAAGGAGAGTGAAACGAGCCTCGTCACGGTATTCGGGTTTTGCCATATAGTACATATAGGTTTCGGCAATATTGAGGTTGCTTGATGAACGTCCCTCAATTTTAAACTGCTCAAATCCCATAGGTACGTACTTTTCCCAAATATCATCGGGGGAGATATGTGTGCGGAGGTTGCGTATATCGTACACTCCACGCTGACCGAAAGGACATCTTTCAAGTCCCTTTGTGTCAATTGCATTGGCATTGAAAGGCTTGTTTGGATATTTTTTCAGATGCTCATTATAGGCAATCTGCATAAGTCCGATTGTGTGGTAATGCTCTGCACGTCGTGGGCAATTCGGCTCACAGCAGGCATTTACAAGCAGTTCGCAGTCCTCTTTTCGGGGGAGCTTTGACAGCACCTCAAAATTGTTGTTGAAATCGTAATCCACAACGACAATGCTGTAATCCTTTCCGAGTTCTTCTTCAAGGAGTTCGGGAGAAGTAATTCTCTTGCAGGTTGAACTGGTAAGCTTGTATTTTGGGAAGTTAGTGCGGATGTATTCCTCTAAAATGGGAGATACAACAATAGCCTCGTTAAGTCCGTTATTGGCGAGGTTAAGCACCATATTACAGAAAGTGTCGTTGAGGTGCTTTTTCTCCAATGCGGGATTGGTAAAAGTAAAGCGGAGGGGAATTCCTCTGTCGTTGAAAGCCTTGATAACAGCCTTTACATAATTGGAATCGCATACACCGGGCTGCGGTCTGCCGCCATTCCACATAGAGGGCGGAAAAACGCCGTAGAATGAAGCAATTTCAACTCCCTCACGGAAATAGTGGGGATACTGTTTGAGCATATCCGCAAATAATAAATTCAGCTTGAATCGCCCCGAAAAATCGGGCAGATGAAAACGTACTCTCATAAAAAACTCCTTAATTGACGTAATCGCCTCTTTCGTCAGCTACTGTATAGCCTGCCGCCTCGATTTCCTGTCTGAGCAGGGAAATTCCCTCAGCAGTTTCGCTGCCCGAAATAAGCTTATTATCGTAAAGGTTATATTTTTTTCTTGCGTCCTCGGGAGAAATATTCGGCATAATTACATTGCAGCCTGTTTTAAGACCGAGAATTCTGCCATTTTCTGAGATACTTCCAAGAGCCGTAGTGGCAGGGAGCAGCACTTTCGGAAACATAAGGCGGAGAATTCCAAGCAGACGGAGGGTAAGTTCAAGAGTTCCGCCCTTTTCATTGCGGAAAGGCGTATCCCAATGGGGAATGAAAGGACCTATACCAATCATCTGCGGCTGTAATTCCTGCAAAAACCGAATATCTTCAATAATATGGTCAATGGTCTGATTTGGCACACCAACCATAAATCCCGAACCTGTCTGATAACCTGTTCTCTTTAAATTATACAGACATTTTATGCGGTTGTCAAGACTCATTTCTTCGGGATGAATTTTTTTGTAAAGTTCCTCTGAGGCAGTTTCGTGGCGGAGCAGGGATCTGTCAGCCCC
>CALFMA010000397.1 GCA_937880065.1 uncultured Ruminococcus sp. | reverse complement strand
CCTTGCGGCTTGTCGGTTTGCTTATTTTCTATTGTAAATGATGTTTTTGAATTAATTTCGCTGCTAAGCGAACTACCGTTTCCAACATAATCTACAGGAATATAAGAACCATTTGCGTGAATGTAACCAAGACTTTCAGCATTGTAAATTTCTTTCCAATTTTCGTCAGCAGTTGAATTTGTATAAGCATACTCCTCAAAATAGTAGTAATATGGATTACCCTTTTGATCGCAAGTCGGAAGAGAAGCTAATTCAAATTTCCAGCTATTACCTGCTGTAAGAATGATTTCTTCTTTAACAGTCGTTTTACCCTCTGTTGGGATAATCGGCTGCATCGGAAGATCTGTTACTTTAACTGTGTGTTCAGCTTTGTGTCCGTTTTCTGTTGCAGTAATTGTAACCATTCCTGCTGCAGTACCGGCTTCGATTTTGCCATTAGAGTAAAGTTTAAGGATTGTTTTGTCATCTTTAGTTACGATATACGAACCATCTGCTTCAGTACTAATAACATATTGCTCATTATCTTCCGCTTCAATGCTCCAAGTAACCTCACCTAAAGCATTTTTAACAGTCAACTTACTTTCTGAAGTTCTATGTCCTGTACTTAAAGGAAGTTCGTCCACACCTGTGATAAAAATACCGCCATATACAATTACACTTACAGCATTTGATGGTGCATATGTACTTGTACCCACAGATTGAATTATCAATTTCTTGGTTTCTTCTCCAATTGACTCCTCAGCTTTAAGTTTCAATTTACCGTCAACGATTTCAAAAAGATCTGCGGCAGAATCACCATTTTCAAATTCAATTGTGTATTCTAATGATTCCTGACTGCTTGTAATAATTGATTCACCGTTAAATTTTATTTTTGATGGGTTAGCCGAAATAGTTACAGGCTTTCCGTTGATTTTGATTGATACTTCGTCTGTTTCAGTTTCATTGCTTGCATTTGTAGCCTTTACCTTAATAGTTACAGAAGTTCCGTCAGCATTAACACTTTTTGCTGTTAACTTACCGTCAGTACCAATTTCAGCAAAGTCGCTGCCTTCGGTAATTTGCCATTCAATTGTGCTGTTAGCTGTAAAACCAAGAGTACCAAGTGTTGCTTCATTACCTACTATCATAGAAGCAGGAGCATTAATAATTGTAGGTCCGTTAACTTTACCATAGAAGTAAATGCTTTCGATTCTTCCGTTTGCTTCGCCTTCAAGATAAAGAACTGCAATTTTTAATTTTTCAATTACTACAGCCGGATCAATATCAATTTCTTTTAACTGTTCGCCCGCTGATGTATAAGCAAACTCACGATTTGAATCTCTTTCACTTAATTCATTCCAATGGATAATACCTTCGTACTTCTTTCCATTATTGGAAGTAAACTTGACTACTATCTTTGAGATTTCGTTTTCTCCAAGCCAACTTCTTGTGTCAAATTCATAATCCTTAGTGAATTTTTCATCAACGAATTCCTTATAAATGAAGTAATGCTCATCATATTGAGGTACATTTGTTACTTCAATAGCAGCTGAAGCTGTCTGTGATTCATCCTCTGATACAGTCATTGGCTCGTTAGCTGTTGCTGCCTTAGGTGTAGCTGTTACTGTAATTGTACCTGAACCCACGGCTAAGCCTCTTATTCTGACTTTGTTATCGTCCTTGCTGATGATTTCAACACATCCGCTTGCAGACCACAACAAATCTGAGTTCTCAGGTACGTTTAATGCTTCGATTTCGATTTCGTCCTTTATTTCGATTGTTGCTGATGTGAGTGAGAGTGACATTGCAGGTGGTGTTATTGTAATTGTTTTACTAAGTGTTTTAATATCATTGCCACTATACTTAATCTTTACATTAACTGTTGTTTCACCAATTTCCTTACCTGTTATTGTATAGTTATTGTTGTTGTTAGCAAACTCGACTTTCTTTCCGCCTTCGCTATAACTCCAATCACTATAAGAATAACCATCAGGTAAGCCTTCAACAGAAATAGAATAAGGAGCATTTAATTCAATTGAATTAAGATTATCACCAATCTTAATATTACCGGAAACATCATAGATTGTTATATTTTGTGATTGAGTAAGTGATATAATGCCATTACCATTTTTATGTACCATATCAACATTCAATGTAAATGTACCTGCTTTTAATGCCTTAACCTTAATACTGTTGTTACCACTTTCGACCACTTCCACAATAGGTTCATTATTAGTATTTTTATCATTAGTAATATACCAATTATAATTAAAATCCCAATTTGTATTTGTTATGTTGTTACTAGCATCAAACTGTTTTTCCATTCCAATTGTCAGATCATTTATACCCTTCAATGGATTATTGGTAACAAGATTATCATTCGATACAGTAATTTTATAAGGTACTGACCTTTCATTATTATGTTCAGTATCAATTGCTACAACCGTTACTGTACCAGGTGCTAAACCAAGAACATTATTATTATCGACAATAGCAGCATATTTTGAACCTGAATTAATTTCAAAACGTAAATTATTTCGTCCGTCAGCTCTCATATACAACCTTTCACCAACATTGATTGAAGTCTTGTTATTATCAGCTATAAGATTGAATGCTCCGCTAGCTACAGATATATTCTTTTGAGCCAATAAAGTTTCAGTACCACTAATATACAAGCCTATCATAATTTGTCCGTCATTTGCTTCACTTGATACAGTACACTCTCTTCTATTTGTTTGATTTACTACAAAACCACCAAGAGCATCTGGATCACCAATTACTCTCCATTCGTATCTATTCACATCAAGTTCATTTGCATAGCTAATTGTTACACTATCACTTACTCCCATTGATGTAGGACCGTTGATTGTAATCGGCTTAATTACCACTTCCTTTGTTATCGGGTCAGTATAACCGCTGACATTTGCAGATATGACAATTTTTGTGTTTTCATTAACATTAGCAATAGAAGATAATGTACAACCCTCTGTAGTACTGCTAATAGAAACTATGTTATTTTCATTGCCGCTACTTATCTGCCAGTCTGTAGCACCGTCAAGTGTATAAATTTCAGATTCACCCTCGAACATTTCGTCTGCACCGTCAATTTTGGGTGTTGCGGCTTTAACTGTAAATGATTGTGCAGCTGTTGTGTCAACCACAACATCGCCACTCTTGATTACTGCATATACACTCTTGTCTCCTGCTTCAGGAACAGTATATGTATATGGGTTACTATTTGCATAAACAAGCTTTTCGTCATTTACGTAATATTCCCAAGTTATACCGTCATTAGTAACATTATTTACAGTAAATTTGATATTTTCGCCAACTTCTAATTCTGACTTATCAAGGCTTAAAGTTGCTTTATTTGCGTAAATTGTCCTGCTTACAGATTTAGATGTATCACTTTGGCTTGTTGCTGTGATTGTTACAGCCTGATTAGTATACTTCAAGAATTTAACTGTACATTCTTTATTGTCGCTACTTGGAGTAAGCTGAACTATACTGCTATCATTCGGATTTGATGTCCAATCGGCTGCTCCATTTGTTTTAAATGTAATGTTCTGCCTTAAATTGCGTGTTGTATTATCTTGTGGAGTATCAGATGTAAAGCCAAATTCTACAGGAGTTAACTTATAATGCAAAGTGATTGTAACAGATTTTCCACCAAAATCATTCCAATATTCTAATTGCAATTTTGTAACACTTGTTGGAATATCACTCGTTATTGTAAGTATCTGTTCTTGTGATTGAACAACGCTAATATCGTTTAATTTCAAAACCCAAGGATATAAATCACCTGTATTAAAAGCAACATCTATTTGTGTGATAGTCGCATTTGATAAATCGCTCAAATTTGCTTGTAAATTTTCATTATAGCCATTAAATACAATTGTTTTGGTATAAACATCCTCCAACACACTAACCGCAGTTCTTCTGAAAGGCACCATATTGTAGCCAACCTGCTTCGCAACGGCTTCATTATAAAATATCGGAGCTGAACCACTATCAGGAGTGTAAGGCTGAACATTATTCCACTTACCCTCAATCTCAACGCCCTCAATCATAGTTGAGCGTTCGCCTGTACCTAAGAAGTAGTACAAGCCTGCTGCTGCACCTACAAGACCTGAGTTATAGTCGATTGCAACCTCATTACAACAGTAGTCGTGGAGGTCGTCGATATAATTGTGATTTGATAATGGATGATCGTGACCAAAATCTCTCATTTGCGGCTGTTCATTTGCCTTGTGAGCCTCAAATGCAGGACCGCCAACCAACGCACCGATTAATTGATATGACTTTTCAGGATTGTAACCACAATTTGTTTTGTATTCTTCATGAGTATTCCAACCGGAAGCAGCTCTGTGATGAGGTGCCTGTGGTGAATAAACATTTTCATCATCAGGTGCAAAGTTTGTAACAAGACATACTGGGTATCTATCTTGACTTACTGTACCGCCTGTACATCCGTCTGTGCTTATTGTGTCTTTCCATTCGTTGTCACCGAGAATCTTGTTCATCTGCTTAACTGCCCAGTCAACGTAAGCTTTCTGCTTGTTGGGATTATTCTTCGCTGCTATAAGAACAGCAGTCTGAGCCATTGTGTTGAATCGAGCTGTACCCCATGAGTGAATGTAGTAGAAATCTTTATTAACAATATTCTCGTCAATAAATTTTGTTACCTTGCCCCAATTATTATCCTGACGAGCTGATGCTGCCGCTGCCGCAAGATGAACATTATCCCACTGCAAGCCCTCACTTATGTCCTTACCAGAGCTGTATCTCTTGTCCTTATACGATTCATTTCCTGTTGCTTCGTATAACCAAGCCGCTGCAAGCTGCATATCGTCTTCCTTGTCACCGTCGGCATAGTACGAACCCATGGAATCCCCTGCTGCAAATGCAGAAGTTTTTTCTGAGAATCTATAAAGCTTTTCAGCAATTTCGAGATATTTAGTATATGTTGTTTTTTCTTCAGCAGTACCGTTTTCATAGAAGTTAATATAACCGAGTGCCAATGCTGCTGCATATTCAGCCGCTATATTAGCACCACTTGTACTGCTCCATATCATCTCTGATACTCTTGATTGCTGTTTTTCAGGTGAACACCAGAGCATATGGTCTACATTACCATGACCTTTCTGAACAAGAATTTCTGAAATTTCCTTTGTGGGATCGTCATTTTCATACTTAACTGAGTTTGCAAAGAAGTCGTAAAATCTTTCAAGAATGACTTTTAAATGCGCCTTATCAGCAGAATCAATTGATTTGTCCGCTGTATTTGCATTTGTGCCGTCTTTAAAGAATTCAAGATACATCCAGCTAAGCATCGTTGCTGTATAGCCCTGCGGTAAACCAAACATTACATGGTCGCCCGCATCATGATAGCCTCCTTGAACTTCATCCTCTATATGACAATTTGAACGCCATGCAAGTTTACTGCTTTCGGATACGTCTGCACCGCACATATTTGCGTCGTAGAAGTAAAGTGAATGTTGTAAAAGTCTTGCATAGTCTGATTTATAATCGCCCTCATAAGGAATGTCTGTTTCCTCGTAATAAGGCTTTGCAATTGTTCTGTAAAGTCTAAGTTTAAGCTGTGCAGGTCTGTTTGCAGTATCATTGTTGTCGAGCCATGACTTGCTAACTTCAAGACCACCTGTTGGAACTTTGTAATCGTTTTCTACAGCGAAACTCTCTGCATTTTCATCGCCTGTTGCCGGCTTTTCAGCTTCAACTGTAAGCTTTGAATTTGTTTCATCAACCTCCCAATACTCGTAATGAAGCGGACATTCTTCCACTTTATACTCAAACTCAACGGGGAGATTTTCAAACTTGCCTGTCCAAGCTGTTGTACCGTTCCAGTCAGCAGGTTTTGTCAATACAATTGTTTTTCCTGGAAGGTCAATCCATTCATTGCCTACTTTAGCCATAAGCTTAAACATAACGCCATCAGGAACTACATCTTTACCGCAATTTCCGAAATCCCATGTTTTGCTTATAGGAATATCAATGACCTCAGCTTCATTTGTAATTACAACAGTACCGCCTTCGTTGAAATCCTTACTGTATTCATTATCAACATCTACTTGATTATATCCCTTAGGTTCAGTAGCTTCCGTTACCTTATAGTAATATAATCCTTCCGTTCCTTCTGTATTGTCGTTAACATATCTTGGTAAGTTTTCCCAGATATACTGCCAGTTATCGCTTTCACCAACGGTTACTTCACCGCCTATAGCTTCTCCGTCTGCATTTGTATAAGGATTACATTCTGTATAAGCCGCTATTTCATTTCCGTCTTTAACTATTTTACGCCAAAGCTGGAATGTAACAGACTGTCTGAGTTCTGTAACATCTTCATCTCCTGCCCATCTCTTTTTTACACGTAAATCCATATCAGTTCCAATTTCTACGTTGGAAACCATAAGGTTACTGCCGTCTATTGTAAGAGTTGGGATAGGTGCGGCTGTTGTTGTTGTCGTTTCTACCGTAGTTGTAGTAGTTGTTGCTGTTGTTGTAGTCGTAGTAGGAATACTGCCAAATGTATAAGGAACACCAGGTTCTATTACATTATAATTTTTATCGCCAGCTCCCCAAATTCTTTGACCACTTGAGTCCTCAATCACAAGCCTCTTTAAATTTTCATCATTTGTCGCATCACCGCTAACTTCCAATTTAATCGCAGCAACATTCTTAACAACACCATCAGTAGTAAATTCATTCAAATCAAACAAATGCCACCAATTTCCACGTGTTATACCAATTTCTTGTTTATTAGTTTTGCTTGAACCATCAACGAAATAAAATGTTAATTTCCCTTTTCCGACTGTATAACCAGGTACGTCTGATGTATTCCATATAAGGTTCTTTATTGTTTCTCCGCCTGTCATTGTACTTCCGCTGCCGCTTCCACTTGAAGAACCACCAGTGCTTTCGATTGGATAGAAATCAACATCACTTGTTGTTGTTTTGTTCCAGCAATGAACTGAGAATTCAGTAATAGTATTGAAGTTTTCAACCGATATTCCAAAGAGGTCGCACAACTGTTTAACTGTAAGCTGTACCGGTACTTCTGCAGCACCGAATGAAATACCATTGTCGTGTACGTTACATCCTGTAGGATAAGCACTCTTTACAGGAGGAACTGCCACACCATTGACTTTAGCTGAGAAACTTGCATTACCATAATTAAATTGACTGCTGTCAGTATTAAATTTAAATTTAATGATAGGAGTATCTTCATCAAGATTTGCTCCGTGTAATTGTTTTAACGCATTGTTTAAGAATCTTAAAACCTTATGAGTTGAACCGTCGGCCTGTCTTTCTTCTATCGCTAAAACACCGGGAAGTACTTCGGCACTTTCAACCTTATATACATAGTTTTTGTTAACCGATATAGTGAAATAGAAGTCGCTGACTGATGCTTCACGTCCTGTAGGAGGTTTTATTTCCTTGAGGTAATAAGTACCGGGTTTAATATAACCACTTTCTACATATACGCTATTTTGTACCTTGCTTACATCCAGATCAATCTGACCATTGGTTACTACCACATTGTTCAACAATACAGTTCCGTCCATAGCACACAAGCTGAATACCGCATCATTTGCATTAGCATTATCATTACTGATAATCTCATTAGTTTCTGACTCTGCCTTTGTTTTTAAAAGAGTAAGTTCAAGGCCGGGAAGTCTTTGATTTTCCATACGGATTTCAT
>CALFMA010000396.1 GCA_937880065.1 uncultured Ruminococcus sp. | reverse complement strand
TTTTTTACTTCAAGCAGTTTACTCATCTGATCATCCCCCATTTCTTAACTGTTTTCTTTTCTGCACTTACTGCATACGGAATTCAGGTATATGAATTCAAAATGAAAGAAATTTCATATACAATTATTCTTCTTGTAATGATGGTTCCTGTACAGGTTACAGGTGCGGGCTTCCTTAGCTTTATGATTGACTTAAACTTACATAATACTAAGTGGCCACTTATCATTCCTGCAATTGCTGCTCCTGCAGTAGTATTCTTTATGCGTTCATATATGAAATCATCATTTCCTTTGGAAATTGTTGAAGCTGCAAGAATTGACGGTTCAAGCGAGTTCAGCACATTCCTTAAAATTGCTATTCCAATGATGAAGCCAGCTATTGCTGTTCAGGCAATCTTTGCTTTCATCGCAAGCTGGAACAACTACTATACACCTAATATGATTCTCATCAACGTTGACCTTAAGGAAAAGACACTTCCTATGATGGTTGCCGGTATTCAGGCTTCCGATAAGCTTAATGATTTCGGTGCTGTTTACCTTGCACTTGCTCTTGCAATTATCCCAATCATCATTGCTTACGTTTTCCTTTCAAGATTCATCATCGCTGGTGTTGCACTTGGTGGTGTAAAGGAATAATTTCCGAATATTTTCAAAACGTCCCTGTTTCAGGGGCGTTTTTTTTGTCATAATTTTCGGCAAGTCCACATAAGATATAAGGAAAGGGGTGAATGTAATGTTTAATAGTACAAGCTGTGATGTAATTGCGGAATATCTTCCTGACAAGCTGCGAATTCCGTTTCTTTCCGTAAGCCGCCTTGAAAGGGAGCATATAACGGAACTGCGGCTCAATTCGGGTAGAGGTGCGGCATTGATTTTTCCCGATAAAGTGATGTATCTGACTAACTGCGGATTAACGGCAAATCCTGCCAATACCGCAACTATAATTGTTTCACCTGCGGATATTGAAGCTGTGGTAAATTCTCTATCCCATTTTTCAATTCATAGCTGTGGAGAACAGCTGCGAGAGGGAGTTTTCGTTCTGCGTGGGGGAATTCGTGTGGGGTTGTCGGGGCGATATGGAAATGACGGCACACTTTCGGATATTACTGGGTTGAATTTCCGCATTTCAAGGAATATTTCAGGCTGCGGCGAGGCTGCTTATTCAATTTTGCAGGAGAATAACTGCGGAATTCTGATTTGCGGCGGTGTAAATTCCGGCAAGACCACAATGCTCCGTGATTTGTGCCGATTGACGGGAAATAGCCGAAAAACCGTTCTTGTAGATGAACGGAATGAAATTGCATTTACCGAAAATGGCAAAATTCACAATGATGTTGGAAATCTTACAAATGTGCTTTCTGGCTGCACAAGGGCAAAAGGAATAATTTCAGCAGTCCGAACTTTATCTCCCGATTATATTTTCTGTGACGAGATTTCCACCGATGAGGATTCTGCGGCAATTATAGGAGGATTTGGCTGTGGTGTGAACTTTTGTGCAACGGTTCACGCTGAAAATTTTCGCCAGATGTGCAATCGCCCTGTTATGAAATATCTGCTGAAAAAGGGAGTTTTCGGTTACGCTGTAATGCTGAAAAATGGCGGAAAAGTTGGAGAAATTGAAGAAATCAGGAGGCTTGGAGATGATTTTTAGAGTTGCGGCGGCATTGATTTTTACGGCAATCGGGGGAGTTATCGGCTATTCCCTTGCAGACAGACTTCGGGAGGCAAAGCGGATTTGCAGCGGTATCGGGCAGTTATTCCACAAGGCGGAGTATTACATCTGCCGCCGTGGCGATGATGTTTATACTTTTTGCCGAAAGCTGAAAGAGGACAAACATCTTGCTTGCCTTGGATTTGTGCAGCTGCTTCCCGATGAATACCGATTTGGTGCGGATTTCCACAAGCAATGGCAGGAAGCTGTTGAAAATGGATTTCATGGGAATACCGAGGAACTTGGATTAATTCTGCAACTGGGGGAAATCCTTGGCAGAAGCGATTCGGCGGCACAGTTGAAATCCATACATAACCTTGAACGTGAACTTGAAGCCATTGAAAATCTGCGGAGTGAGGCACTATTAAAAAAGGGCAGGCTTTATCGTGGCACAGGCTTGCTATTTGGCGTAATGGCAGGAATTCTCGTGCTGTAAAGGGGTGTGGAAATGGATATTGATTTGATTTTTAAAATTGCAGGGACAGGCATAATTGTAGCGGTTCTCAATCTTGTGCTGAAACGGGCGGAGCGTGAAGAACAGGCAATGATGACAACTCTTGCAGGGCTTATTGTGGTGCTTATGCTCATAGTTGAGGAAATCGCAAACCTCTTTGAAACGGTAAAAAGGGTGTTCGGATTATGATTGACAGAAGTTTTGTGACCGCCTCTTTCTGCATTTGTTCCGCAATTCTTGCAGTTGTTCTCCGTCAGTATTGCCGTGAGCAGTCAATGCTCCTTGCCATTGCCGCCTGTACCGTAGTTATGGGCAGTTTTGCCGCATTTGCCGCCCCTGTTATGACCGAATTGAAGGATATTTTCGTTTCCGCAGGTATCTCCGAAAGCTATCTGTCCCTGATTTACAAGGGCGGTGCAATCTGCATAATAACTCGGATTACTACGGAACTTTGCCGTGACAGCGGCGAGGGAGCAATCGCATCTGTGGCGGAATTGTGGGGCAGAGGGGCGGTAACGCTGCTTAGTATGCCCTTGGTGAAAGCAGTTCTGGAGCAGATTGGAAGTCTGATGTAGGTGAATATGAGAAAATTAATTGTAGTTGTTATATCCCTTTGGCTGATTTTTCCCTGTATTTCGCCATATTTTGCATATGCAGAAAATTCCGCAGATTATACCGAGGAAACCGGTGAGGAACTTGACGGCATACTTTCAGATTTCAGCATTGACCTTGAAAGTGCCGATTTGGAAAATCTTTCCCTTGAAAATCTGTGGAATAAACTGCGGAATGAGATGACCTCACGGCTTGCAATGCCCATGAAACTGCTGTCGGCAATTTTTCTCGTCATTGTGTTTACATCAGTTGTAAAATCAACTGCGGAGTGCGGAGAGATGTATAATATTGTATGCTCCGTAGCTTCAATTGCAGTTATACTTCCGCCATTAACCTCGATTTATGGGGATATTCTTAATGCCGTACAGCGAATGGGCGGATTTATTTCGGTTTTCGTCCCTGTTTTATCAGGGGTATCCGTTGCCTGCGGAGGATTTTCCACAGCCGGCATCTGTCATATGTTATTGCTCGGTGCATCGGAACTCATTGTAAAGCTGTCGGAAAGCTATCTACTGCCAATTCTCGGCATTATCGCTTCATTGGGAACGGCAGGAAGTATATTCCCAAACACATCTCTTGACAGTCTTGTAAATCTGTTGAAAAAGTCGGTTACGTGGATAATTTCCCTTACAATGACGCTTTTTTCGGGATTTGTCACGTTGAAATGCACCATTGCAGGCAGGGCAGACGGTGCGGCAGTCAAGACCGCAAAAATGCTTGTATCGGGGTTTGTTCCCATAGTTGGCGGAGCAGTTTCCGACGCATATTCCACGGTCAAGGGCAGTTTTGAAGTTATCGGGGGAACTGTGGGGGCGGCAGGAATAATTGCCATTGTTCTTATTATTCTGCCAATTCTTCTTGAGCTTCTCATATACCGCTTTGTAATGTGGGCTGGCGGTGCGGCGGCGGATATGTTCGGGACAGAATCCCTTTCAAAGCTGTTGAAATGTATTGACAGCGGATTTGCCATTGCTCAATGCCTTATGATTTGCTACTCGGTGATTTTTGTACTCTGTACCGCAATTCTGATGAAAACTTTTGGAGGTTGAAATGGAAAGCATAAAATCAACGGTTATGGCGATATGTGCAATATCTGCCGCAAGAAGTATCGTAGGCGGAATTTTATCCGACTCAAAGCTTAAATCCTCTGTTATACTTATGCTTGATTTATTCCTTGCACTTACGCTGATAACTCCCATAGCACAGGGAACTTTAGCATTTGAATTTCCCGATTTATCGTACTATACCTACACTTCGGAGGACCTTGAAAATGACGCATACGGGGCGGCATTAAAGGCTGAAACGGAGCGAAATATAAACGATATTTTAATGCAGCAGCTGGAAAGTGCGGGAATTATTTTTTCATCAGTTGAAACAGATGTTAATATTTCAGCAGATTATAGCATATCTATTAGTAGTGTGACGATAAGGGCAGAGGATTTTTTAAGTGCGGCAATTGTTGTAAAACAAAGTCTTGGAATGGAAACGGAGGTTATAAATGGGAATTGTTGAAAAACTGAAAGGAGCAGGTAAAAAAGGCTCTGCGGCTAAAATTATTCTCCTTGGAGCAGGCGGAATTCTTTTTTTGCTGTTATCCAACCTGACAAACGGAGGAGAAAAAGCCGTAACAGTTGAGGAAAGGGATTACACCGACGTTGCACAGAGCTTTTGCAAGGAAAGCGAAGAACGGCTTGAAGCCTTTCTTGAAAATATTGAGGGGGCAGGTGAGGTTGAGGTATATCTTACAGTAGGTTCGGGGGAGAGATATATTTATGCCTCCGAAAAAAAGCTTGCCGAATCGGAAAATAAAAGGGATTCGGAGGAAAAATTCGTCCTTGTAGGGGGAAACAGCCGTGAGCCGCTTGTGGAAACCGTGGAAACTCCACAGATAACAGGGGCGGTGATTATTTGTAAAGGCTGTAACAGCCCTGTTGTTGAGGAACGAATGTACAGAGCAGCGGCGGCGGCTCTCGATTTGCCAACCGCAGATATTTATGTAACTATAATGAAATAAGGAGCAGTTATTATGAAAAAGCCATCAATGATTATAGGAAAAAAGCAGATTATTATGTCAATTATCGCAATAGTCCTGCCTTACGCTTATGCTCGGTGCGGCGGTATACATAAACTACGTCACAGCACCTGATTCGGTGAAAAATCCCGATACAGCGTCAGTTGCGGAAATGGGCGAAACTGAAAAATACGGTGAAACGGAATTTGTAAACGCTGATATTACCGATATAACCGCAGACAATACATCGGCTGATTATTTTGCACAGGCAAGGCTTGACAGAATGAACAACCGTGACGAGGCTGTTCAGACATTGCAGACTATTATGGGCGGCGGCGACCTTACGGAAGATGAAATGGTAGTCAATGCAATTGACGCTGTGGAGGTTTCAAAGCTTATCGAATCCGAGGGAACTATCGAATCTCTGGTAAAAGCACAGGGCTTTGAGGACTGTGTAGCATACCTTGACGGCGAAACTGCAAAGGTTGTAATCAAGACAGAGGGGCTTGACAAGGCACAGGCAGCATCGGTCAAGGATATAATTCTCAGCGAAAGTAATGTTGCCGCAGAAAATATCAGAATTTTTGAGGTAAAGTAGTTGAAATTTTGTGAATTATTTGGTATAATATAAGAGTGAAGTTATATGCAGTCAATTGATTAAATGAGATAACTGTATATACAAGAAATATCCTTTAAACAGGAGGTTAAAAATGGACAATGTTAAAAAATCTTCTTCGGGAGTTCTTAAAATTTCGGAAGATGTAATCATCACCGTGGCAAAGCTTGCGGCTCTTGATATTGAAGGAGTTGCAGAGTTAAGCGGAGAAGTCAACAAGATGAGCAAGCTGAAAAATAACGGCCCCATTAAAGTTAAAATGTATGAGGACGTTGCGGCTCTGGATATAAAAATCAAAGTTAAAAGCGGTGTGAAAACCATGCAGGTGGCACAGGAAGTACAGTCCGCTGTCAAGGAGAGTATTCAGACTATGACAGGCGTTGCTGTGGCAAGAGTCAATGTAATTGTTGACGGTGTAGTATTTTAAAAGATAGGAGAAAATAAATGACAAGAAGTGAAATCAGAGATAGCGCATTCAAGCTTGTTTTCGAGCAGCTTCTCCGTGATGATAACATCGAGGAGCTTTACGAAATTGCAGAGGAAATTGAGGAAATTACCGTAAATGACGATGTAAAGGCAATTGTCAACGGTACTCTTTCCCATGCCGAGGAGCTTGACGGCATAATTGAGAGTTATAGTAAATCCCGTAAGCTTTCAAGAATTTCCAAACTTAACCACGCTATTTTGAGAATTGCTGTATATGAGTGTATCTATGACGATAAAACTCCCGATAATGCGGCAATAAGCGAGGCAATCAAGCTTGCGGGAATGTACACATACCGTGAGGATGTCAATTTCATAAACGGCGTATTGGGTGCATTTTCCCGTGACCGCATAAAGGAACAGGAAAATGCCTGAATATCTCGGTATTGATACAAGCAATTACACAACCTCAACGGCTGTATATATCAGCGAGGAAAACCGCATAATACAATGTAAAAAGCTATTGCCCGTAAAAAGCGGTGCATTGGGACTTCGCCAGAGTGACGCAGTTTTCCACCATACAAAACAGCTCCCCGATATGATTGAGGGGCTGTTCGGTGAAAATGAAATCGGCACAATAGCGGCGGTGGCGGCATCTGCCCGTCCGAGAAATATTGAGGGTTCCTATATGCCCTGTTTTCTCTGTGGGGAGGGATTTGCCCGTTCCTATGCGGCAATTGAGAAAATTCCCATGTATACCACATCTCATCAGGTGGGGCATATTCTTGCCGCCCTTTATTCGGCAGACAGGCTTGAACTTATAAATCAGCCATTTATAGCCTTTCACGTAAGCGGCGGAACAACCGATTGCCTGCTTTGTGAGCCTGATGATGAATTAGTGCTGAAAATCAGTACAATCGGTACATCTCTTGACCTTAACGGCGGACAGGCAGTTGACCGTGTGGGACTAATGCTCGGACTTGATTTCCCATGCGGAATTGAGCTTGAAAAATTAGCTGAAAAGGCTGACAAGCACTACAAGGTGAAAGCTGTTCTGAAAGAGGGAAACTGCTGTCTTTCGGGTGTTGAAAATAAGTGTAAGGCTATGCTTGAAAAAGGGGAATCCCCTGAAAATATCGGGGCGTATTGCCTTGACTTTATTGCCGAAACCATTATTTCAATGACGGATTATGCCATAGAAAAGCAGGGCAGACTTCCTCTTGTATATGCAGGGGGAGTTATGTCTGACGTGCTTATACGCAACAGGATTATTTCCCGATTTGAGGCTGCATCCTTTGCACAGCCGCAGTTTTCCTGCGATAATGCGGCAGGAACGGCAATATTCGCATATCTGAAAGGGCGTGAGAAATAATGCCGATAATTACAGTAACACAGGTCAACAGATATATTGCCTCAAAGCTGAAAAGCGACAGGGTTTTGCAGGGAATTATGGTAAAGGGCGAAATCAGCAATTTCGTCCGCCACTATAAAAGCGGTCATTGCTATTTTTCCTTGAAAGACGGCGAAAGTACGCTGAAAGCTGTTATGTTTGCATCGGCGGCGGTAAGGCTTAAATTTCAGCCCGAGGACGGTATGGCAGTAGTTGCCGCAGGAAGTATTTCCGCATATGAGCGTGACGGTGTGTATCAGCTTTATGTCAACGATATAATCCCTGAGGGAGCAGGCAAAGAGAGCGTTGCTCTTGAACAGCTGAAAAAGAAGCTTGCTTCGGAGGGAATATTTGCACAGGAGCATAAGCGGAGTCTGCCCTATATGCCGAAGAAAATCGGAGTTGTCACATCTCTCAGCGGTGCGGCGGTGCAGGATATAATCAACGTGCTGACAAGACGTTATCCCCTTTGCGAAATATATGCGGTGGATTGCCTTGTACAGGGCGAAACTGCTCCGTTATCCATTTGTCAGGGCATTTTAAAGGCTGAATCGGCTGACTGCGATGTTGTAATTGTAGGCAGAGGCGGCGGCAGTTCCGAGGATTTATCCGCATTCAACACAGAAGCTGTTGCAAGGGCGGTATATGGCTGTAAAGTCCCTGTTATATCCGCTGTGGGACATGAGGTTGACTTTTCACTTGCTGACCTTGCGGCTGATATGAGAGCCCCTACGCCCTCAGCGGCGGCAGAACTTGCGGCTCCCGATATATTACAGCTTGCGGAAACAGTTTCGGCTATGGAAAGACGGTGCGAAAAGGCAGCTATATCAGCCTATGAGAGAAAAATCTCGCAGTTTAACTCTGTATCCGCACGGCTTACGGCACAATCTCCCGAAAACAGACTGCGGCTTATGGGGCAAAAGCTTGAAAATCTCGAAAAACGTGCTGAAACGGCAGTTTTACGCAGTTTTGACAGGTATACGGCTATGCTTGCGGAAAAGGCTGCAAGGCTGGACAGCCTTAGTCCCTTAAAGGTTATGGCAAGGGGATATTCTCTTGTATACAGCGGTGATAAGCTTGTACGCAATTCTGATGATTTGTCAGAGGGGCAGAGCGTTTCCCTTAGATTTGACAAAGGCAGGGCGGAAGCTAAAATTATAAGAATTGACGGTGATAGCAATGGACAATAATCTATCCTTTGAAGAAAATATGAAAAAGCTTTCTGAAATTGTTTCAGAGCTTGAAAAAGGCGATATTCCACTTGAAAAATCAGTTGAGCTGTACGGCGAGGGAGTGAAGCTTTCTGCTCTTTGCAAAAATCAGCTTGATAATGCAAAAATTAAAATAACGGAGGTTAAATAAGCTATGAGTAATTTTAATGAAACCCTTTATCGTTACATTGAGTACACAGAAAAGGAACTTAAAAATTTCAACAACTACAGTCATGAAAACAGACCGCAGGTAAAGCTCATTGACGCCATGAACTATTCTCTGAGAGCCGGCGGAAAAAGACTTCGTCCTGCCCTTGTTTACGCTTTCTGCGAGGCTTTGGGCGGCGAAATGGAAAAAGCTGCTGCACCGGCTTGTGCAAATGAGATGCTCCACACATTTTCACTTATCCACGATGACCTCCCTGCTATGGACAATGACGATTTCCGCAGAGGAAAGCCCTCTTGCCATAAGGCATTCGGCGAGGCAATGGCAATTCTTGCAGGCGATGCCCTTGCAGTTCTCCCATTTGAGATAATTGCCGATACACCGCATCTTACAGCTGACCAGAAGGTTCTTATCATTTCAGTTCTTGCAAATTCCGTGGGCAGAGATGGTATGATTGGCGGTCAGGTTATCGACCTTGAAAATGAAAACTGCGACTGCGTTGACGAGGATAATCTCCGCAATCTCTACCGCTGCAAAACAGGTCAGCTTATTGCTGTATCCTGCGTTATGGGTGCAATCTGTGCAGATGCGGAAAATGAAACAATCAGAGCTGCGGCTGAATACGGTTTGCGTCTTGGCTTTGCATTCCAGATTATTGATGATATTCTCGATGTAACAGGCACAACTGAGGAACTTGGAAAGCCTGCGGGAAGTGATGCGAAATCCAACAAGAATACATATGTATCACTTTTCGGCATTGAAAAGGCACAGTTGGCTGCTGACAGAGCCACATCAGAGGCTCTTGAGTGGCTTGATGCTATTCCTAACAATGAGTTCCTTGTTGAGCTTACGGAAAACCTTCTCAAGCGTAAAAATTAAAAGGAGTTTGGGAAAGGGCGAAAGTCCTTTCCCATAACAATAAAATGAATGAATTAAAAAACTATGGCGGCAGAGTGAAGCTTTCTGAACTTGTGCTGCCACAGGATTTAAAAAATCTGTCAATTTCCCAATGTCGTCAGCTTTGCGGAGAAGTCAGAAATATCCTTATTGATACCGTATCTTCCACAGGCGGTCATCTTGCATCAAATCTTGGTGTAGTGGAACTTACTATGTCAATCCACAGGAATTTCAATTCCCCGAAAGATAAAATCGTGTGGGACGTAGGTCATCAGGCATATGTCCACAAACTCCTCACAGGACGTGCAGACAGATTTTCAACACTTCGTCAGGAGGACGGTATATCGGGATTTCCAAAGCCTGCGGAATCGGAGCATGACACCGTTATTGCAGGTCACAGCAGTACATCAATTTCCGCTGCTTTCGGCATAGCACAGGCAATGCGTTTGCAGGGCAAGGAGGATTATACTGTAGCCGTAATCGGTGACGGAGCAATGACAGGCGGTATGGTCTATGAGGCTATGAATAACTGCTGTCAGAATACGGACAGCAACCTTATTGTAATCCTCAACGACAACAATATGTCAATTTCAAAGAGCGTGGGTTCACTTGAAAAGTACCTCACTACCCTTCGCAATTCCGAGGAATATCTCGATACAAAGCGAAAGGTTGAGCGTAAACTGAATAAAATCCCTGTTGTAGGTTCAAAAGCCGCAAAGGGTATGAAATATGTCAAGGACGCAATTAAATCAACGGTACTTCCACGAAATCTCTTTGAGGATATGGGATTTATCTATCTCGGCCCTATAAACGGTCACAGCCTTAATGATTTGGAGCAGGCTATGAGAATGGCTAAGTCATATCACCGCCCTGTTTTTGTCCATGTCAAGACAATTAAGGGAAAAGGCTACCTCCCTGCTGAAAATAATCCCGGCGAATATCACGGTATATCCCGTTTTGACGTTGAATCGGGCAATCCCGAAATTGCCGCAGGTGACAGCTATTCCACCATTTTCGGAAAGGAACTTTTGCGTCTTGCGGAAAATGACCAGCGAATTTGTGCTATAACTGCGGCTATGAAATACGGCACAGGTTTGCAGTATTTCGGAAAAAAACTGCCTGAACGCTTTTACGATGTGGGAATTGCAGAGCAGCACGCTGTTACATTCGGCGGCGGACTTGCTTCAATGGGGCAGATACCCGTTTTTGCGGTTTATTCCACATTTTTGCAGAGAGCATATGACCAGCTTATACACGATGTTGCCATTGGTGAACTTCATCTCGTTCTCGGAATTGACCGTGCAGGTATTGTAGGCGAGGACGGCGAAACACATCAAGGCTTATTTGATGTGCCTATGCTCACTTCAATTCCCAACACAACTATATATTCTCCTGCCTGCTATGAGGAACTGAAAATATGCCTGAAAAGGGCGATATATGAGGAAAATAACCTTGTTGCAGTAAGATACCCGAGAGGTGCGGAGGATATAAGCTATAAATTTAACGGAAACTATTCGGACTATAAATTTTTCGGCGAGGGAAATGACACGCTGATTATTTCATACGGCAGAATTTTCAACGAAGCTTATAAAGCTGTTGAAAACTGCGGTATTTCCTGTGATTTGCTGAAACTTACGAAAATTTTCCCCATAGCTGAGGAGCTTATCGGTGAAATCAGTAAGTATAAGCGTATTGTTTTCTTTGAGGAATCCCTTGCAAATGGTGGTATTTCCGAGAAATTCGGTGCAATGCTTATGGAAAGAGGATTCAGCGGAAAATATACAAGAGTTGCGGCTAAAGGCTTTGTGCGTCAGGCGGCAGTAAAATCCGCCCTTAATCAGCTTGGTCTTAGCAGCGAAAAAATGACGGAATTCATAAAAAACGGAGGGGACAGTAATGGCACGGCTTGACGCTGAACTTGTGGTGAGAGGAATCGCCAGAAGTCGTGAACGGGCAAAGGAAATGATAAAGTCGGGAGCTGTTACTGTCAACGGCAAGCCTGCGAAAAAATCCTCCGCAGAGGTAACTGCGGAGGATGTAATCGAATCCTCGGAGCGGGAATTATACGTAGGCAGAGGTGCATTGAAGCTTGAAAAGGCGGCGGAATATTTCGCCCTTGACTTCAATGGTCTGCGGTGCCTTGACATTGGTGCGTCAACAGGCGGATTTACGGAATATATGATAAATCACGGTGCGGCAGTTGTCTATGCCGTTGACGTAGGTCACGGACAGCTGGCGGAATCGCTGAGAAGCGACAGCCGTGTGGTAAATATGGAAAATACGGATATACGTATGGTTTCCGCTGAAAACATTGGCGGTCAGGCTGATTTCATATGTGCTGATGTGTCCTTTATTTCCCTTACAAAAATTCTGCCGAAAATAGCGGAATTGCTCAAAAGCGAGGGTACAGCCGCTGTTCTTATTAAACCGCAGTTTGAGGCAGGAAAAAGCGACATCGGCAAAAAGGGCATCGTCAAGGACAGAAAAGTTCATCTCCGTATTTTAAAGGAACTTGACGGATTTATGCGGCTTTCGGGGCTTATGCCTGTAAGCTGTACATATTCCCCCGTAAAGGGCGGAAGCGGCAATATAGAATATCTGGCGAAGCTTGTGAAATGCTCCGAAGAAAGGGCAATTCCCGACTACAGCGGTATTGTTGAGGAGGCTTTTCGTCAGTTGTAGGAGGACAGGATGAAAGCGGTACTTTATCCCAATTTTCAGAAAAAAAATGCTCTCGGCTGTGCAAGAGAGGTCTGCGATGTACTTCATTCCGAGGGGATTGAAGTTGTTGTTGACCTTGAATTCACAAAGGAATTCAGCGATAAGGAATTTGTGATTTTTGACGATATATCCACACTTACATCAACCGCTGACATATTTATTGCCATTGGCGGTGACGGTACAATTTTAAGATGTGCAAAGCTTCTTATGGGAACCGAAACAAAGCTTATGGGCATAAATTCGGGAACTCTCGGCTTTATGGCGGCACTTGAAGCCGACCAGCTTGACGCTCTGAAAAAGCTTAAAACAGGGGAGTATCACATATCACGGCGTATGACGGTGGAGGTTGTTATTCACGGTGAGGGCGGTGATTTGGTATATACTGCCCTTAATGAAATATCGGCGAAATCCGCAAGTTTTCGCATATGCGACTTTGATGTATCAGCTGACGGATATCTTATCGGAAAATACCGTGCTGACGGAATACTTTTCAGCACACCTTCCGGATCTACGGC
>CALFMA010000395.1 GCA_937880065.1 uncultured Ruminococcus sp. | reverse complement strand
GGACTTCCTCACCATACGACAGTATGCTTTCGTCGTCCGCCTTGACATACATCATCTATGCTCATCATCTTTGTCTACTAACATTTTAGGGATTGGTATAACAATGTGACAAATGTCATTCATAAAGTGACGAATGACATCTTACAAAATTGTACAGATATGGTATAATATAGTCACAGGGAGAGGAAAACCTCTCAAGAAAACCTCTCAAAAATGAAAGGAGCGTTTCATATGACAATTACATTACTTTTAGCATTGCTGATAATTCTTTTCATTGGTGTTCCCGTTGGTATTGTTCTGGCAATTATGGCACTTGTAAAATATGAAAAAAAGAAATCTCAGCAAAAATCAATGGTTTACGGACCTGTTTACAGAGCCCCTAAGCCGCCTAAAAAGAAGATGTCCGCATCTTCCGTTATGCTTATAATAGGTACAATCTTCATTATGCTGTCCTCAATCACATTTGTGGCTGCAAACTGGCTTAATATGGAGCCTGTAACAAGAGTATTCGCCCTTGCAGGTGCGGCGGTTATCGCATTTGCAATCTGCGGAGTTATGAAAGCGGCTTCAGAGCTTGTACAGACTTCATCAGCATTTTATATGATTGGTACGCTTATTGCAATCGTTGCATTCGGCACAGCAGGCTATTACAACCTTTTCGGCGAATGGTTCAGCTTTGACGGACTTGGCTGCGGAATGTTCCTTGCAGTTATGGCATCACTTGCAGCTGTATCTGCTTTTGCAGGTCAGAACTTCTACAAGCATCCCTCATTCTACTACACAGGATTTTCATTTATTTCAATTGCAATCATCTTCCTTTGTATGCAGTTTTCAGACAATTTTGATCAGTATGCAGTTCTTATCGGATTTGCACAGCTTGTCATTACAGCAGTTATTCTCATCTTCAAGCCTCATAAGGGTACAGCGTTTGAAAATCCTGCTGAAATCATCAGCGACATCTCAGCTGTACTCTATCAGATTATTGCTATGGCTTATGTAGTTGCAACAACAATTGACGCTACATGGTATACATTTGCAGTTCTTGGCATACTTCTCGTTCAGCTTTTCGGCTACGGTTTTCTTAAAAATCAGAAGTGGATGTTCATTTTTGCAGATATTATCGGTTTTTACACAGCTCTCATAGTAACAGGCGGATTTGAGGGCGAAATCGGTGAGCCTTGGGCAATGCTTCTTTTCGGAGCAATCACATTTGTGATTTACCTTATCAATTGCTTAATTCCCGAAAATCTCACAGCATCAAAGGTTGTTTCATTCATCGGATTTATCATCGGTTCAATTGTTGCCCTTAATGCAAACTTTGACGCAGTATACGGATTAAATCTTCTTTTCCCATTTATCCTCACAGTATTTATAATGGGATATTGCCTCCACAACTCAAAGGATATTCAGTTTGTTGCAGGAATCGCACTTCCGATAATGCCAATTTGTATGGCATATAATATATATGCCAATTTATACGTATACAATGAAACAACAGATAAGCTTTATGTTGCAGTATATGGTATTCTCGCATTGCTGTATGTGGTTATGGCATCATTCTTCCTGTTTCTTCCTAAAATATCATTCGGTTTCCATGCAAACCACCCTGTAAAGGCACACACAGCATCATACAGCCTTATGACAGCCGCAGTAATTGCACTTTTTGCAATCACGGGATATACAGAATTCTGCTTTATTTCACTTTCAGTTATCGTATTACATTTCATCATTTCCTGTTTAATGAAATGCAACATCACAGCAGCAGGTTCAGTTATTGCATTGGTAGTTACATTAAAAGAAATTATCGATGAAAATATCGTAAGCGACAGAATTTCAGATTACCTTATGTTCGGATTATTTGCAGTTCTTGTAATTGCATCAAGAGTTATATTCCCCGAATCTTTAATCTGCAAAAAGAATGACAGAATTAACATTGACGTACTTCTTCCTGTATCAGTAATCGCTTTATTCGGCATCTCAGGAATTGACAACGTAACAAGCTTCCTCATTTACATTGCAATTGCTGTATTTGTAGCAGCATTCATCAAGAAAAACACAAATAAAAATGCAGCGGCAGTTATTCTTTCAGTATCAGCATTTTTTGTAGCCTTTGCATTTATCACAAGACAGTTCTTTGTATTTGACTCATCTCTCGTTTCAAGCAAAATCAATCTCGGAATTATTCTTCTCCTTGGTGTGGTATACAGATTTATCTGGAGAAATCACAAGGACGCTTCAAGAATTATCTCAACAATAATGTTTATCCTTGCATTTGCAGGACTTATAGTTGACGGAATCGGCCACGACAATATGTTCAACAGAATTTTCGTACTTGCAGTAACAGCAGCGGTTCTCATCTTCTCATTCTACGCAAAGAGCAAGACATGGTTCAGCGTATCTTCAATCGCCCTTTTAATTCTCACAATTCTCCTCACAGCTAAGTATTTCACATCAGCAGGCTGGTGGGTATATCTCCTTGCAGTAGGCGTTATCTTCATCGCAATTGCCGCTGTTAACGAGGCATCACGCAAAAAGGGCGAATCAATCAAGGCGACAGTTTCAAAGACATTTTCAGACTGGACATGGTAAAAACATCGGGGAATCGGGGTAAAAATTAAAGAGGTTCCCTAAATATCAGGGCATACCGCACGTTCTATACGTGCGGCATTGCCATTGAAAGGAATGAAAATATGGCGGTAAAAATATTGGCGACAGCCCTGCTTATTATAGGTCTTACAGGTATGCTGGGGACGGTAGGCTGGATTTTGTCCAGAGGAAATAAAAATAAAATGACACGGCTTTTCATTGTCTGTCAGATGTCAATTGTGATGTGGCTTGTGTCCCAGCTTCTTATTTTATTTTCCGTCAATGATATGCAGCTTAAAATCAGCTATCTTATAGGTTATGTGGGAATATGCTGTTTCCCGTCATTCTGGCTTATGTTTTCAGCGGAATATTCGGAAACATCGGCGAAATTCAGAAAAATGGCAGCTTTTCTTCCGATTTTGTCCGTTGTAATGTATGCCGCAATTGTCACAAATCCGCTTCATAGGCTGTATTACAGGGAATTCGGCATAAACGGCATAAGCTATGGAATGTTATTTTACGTTTTTCAGCTTTTATTTTACATATTCATTATATGGGGAATTTCCCTTATGTTTATCCGCCATTCAAAGGGAAAAGTAATTTCCGCCCAGTCAATGTTTTTAGCATTGGCGGCACTTGTTCCGCTTATGATAAATATGCTGACTCTCTGCGGTGTAATTAAATCTGAAATCGAGCTTACACCGCTGTTTTTTGCCTTTTCTGTTATAATGGTGCTTGTGGCGATAAGGCGTTACGGACTTCTTGACATTAATCAGATAGCCATTCAGGACACCTTTGACAATATTGAAACGGCGGCGGCAGTATTCGATACTGAGGGAAATGTGACATATAGAAATAAGGCAATGAAAACTCTTGTTTCTGCGGAATACAGCCATATTTCGGAACTGTGTTCGGCTTTGTCGGAACTTTCGGGCGAGGTCATTGATTTTACGGGAAATTCAGCGGAATTTTCTGTGGAAAATGAGCGATACAGCGTGAAAAAAAGTCTGATTTTAAATGAATTGGGAACTGAAATTGCAGAAATTGTTCTTATAAGCAACATAACCGAATATTTTGAACTGGCACAGACAGAGAAAAAGCTGTCAATTGAGCATGAGCGAAACAGAATTGCACAGGAAATTCACGACTCCGCAGGTCACACATTTACAATGATAAGTTCCCTTGCGAAGATTACGCAGACGGAACTGAAAAGCGGAAAACTTACGGAAATTCCGCAATATATAGCGGAAATTGACGGCTTATCCCGAAGCGGAATTACACAGCTTCGATGCTCTATAAATAATCTCCGTGATGATGAATTTATGACCTCTGTAACAAGGGCAGTTAAAACCGTAACAGATGCGGTGCGGACTGTTGATATTGACGTGTGCGTGCAGGGTACGGAGGACAGCCGATATGCTTTCTGTATTCGACAGATTTATGATTCCGTCAAGGAAACCGTTACAAATACAATGCGTTATTCATCGGCGGAGAGAATTGATATAATTATAAAATTTCTTGGCGACAGACTGGAACTTTACATTTTTGACAACGGCAAGGGCTGCGGTAAAATTAAGGAAAACAACGGATTAAGCGGTATTCGCCGCCGCATAGAGGATTTAGGCGGAACGGTGAAATTCTCCTCTGTAGAGGGCGAGGGATTTACTACAATGATGAAAATTCCCGTAGAGAAAGGATGATAATATGATTAAGGTGCTTATTGCAGATGATGTGGCAGTTTTGCGTATGGGCTTAAAGGCTGTGCTTGCAGGCGAACCCGATATTACGGTAGTGGGGGAGGCTGGCAACGGCAAGGAGGCATATGAACTTGCATTGCGGCTTGAACCCGATGTGGTGCTTATGGATATGCGTATGCCCGATTTTGACGGAGGCTACGGTACACGTCAGATTAAGGACAAGCTGAAAGGCATAAAGGTGCTTGTTCTCACCACATTTGACGATAAGGAAACAGTTGAAAAGGCTATGGCAAGCGGTGCAGACGGCTATATTCTCAAAGAAATGGACAGTGCACAGGTTATAAATTCAATCAAAGCTGTGGCAGGGGGAATTAATGTATTCTGCGACAATGTTTTTCAGGCAATAAAAAAAGAGCCTGTGAAGCAAGCTCCGAAAAATCTTGATTTAACTGAACGTGAAGTGGAATTTCTCCGTCTGATATGCGAGGGATACGACAATAAAGAAATTGCCGCAGAACTTTTTCTTGCAGAGGGAACTGTCCGCAACAGCATATCAAGGCTTTTGGAAAAGCTAAAACTTAAAGACCGCACACAGCTTGCGGTATATGCAATAAAAAATAATCTCGTATAGATTTACGGCACAAAAACAGGGACGCTCCGAAATCGGAACGTCCCTAAATTTTGCTATTCTCATACAGGGAGTTTTCTGTTGAAGTATTCAAGGAATGTCTTTACAGGATTGTCAGTTGTTGTTGCTGTATAAGCGTAGTAAGCAAGAATATCTGAAGCATCTGTAGAGTCGATTGAATTGTTAAAGTTAACATCACCGTTGAGCTTCTGCTGAGCATTCAGACTTGAGCCGCTTCCTGTTGCAATTGCAGCATAATCAGCAAGAGCCAATGATGCGTCAGAGGAGTCAACCTTACCGTCAAGGTTTATATCTCCGATATTTGGTTTAAGTGAATCGGAAACCTTGATTTCAGCAGGCTGAACAGCTGCATTTGAAGTAACATTAACACCGTTAGTATTTACTACTTCAAGTCCGTTTATTCCGATTTTATAAACATCGCCCTTTGCTGCATTAGCGGGAACTTCAAAAGTCAATGTAACTAAAGTATCTCCGTTTGATGCAGAAACATCTTTTCCCTCAGGATTTGCAAAAGCAACTTCGCCTGTTTTTGTATTGTAAATGCCATAAGGATTGAAAGCGTCAGCGAATTTTGCGGAAACAAAAGTAAGCTTTTCATCTGTATCAACCTTGAAGAATACACCGCTTATTCCTGATTTTGTATTTTCGGGAGCGTTGATTACAAAATCAACTTCAACCTTTTCTCCCGGTGCAGCTTCAACGGGTTTGCCCTGTAAGGAAATGTCGCCTGCTGCTTCATCTGCACCGATAGTGATTTTCAGATTTGAAAGGCTTGGAGGATTGTCAGGGAATGTGTAGATTGTGTTTCCGTTTGCTGCGTCCATAGCACATCTTGTAGCATTGTCCTCATCATCTGTGAAGAAGATTTCATATGTACCGTCGGGAGTATCCTTGGAAATTGAGAAATCAAAAGATACAAGAGGGTATGAGTCGGACTTTTCACCATATGGAACAAGCGCTTTTCCGTCGTTGCTTCTTACTGTGAAATTCTTGGAATTATAATTAGAATTTGTTGTTAAATCAAAAGTGCATTTTGAACTTGTAAAATTGCCGTTTGCGTCCTTTGCAGCATAAGCAAATTCCTTGAGTTTTCCATCTTCAAGGGGATTATGCACATTTGTAATTTTGATATGCTCGGAATTTGACTTCCACTTTGGTGAAACACTCCATGCACCTTTAGCGGAGTCTGCAAAATAAATATTTGCAGTTGCAGTAATATCCTCTGAAAGGTCATCAATGGAAATGTTTTTTCCGCCGTTTGACAGCTCATATTTGTCGGATTCGCCTGCTGTCATATAAAATGCAGGAGCTTCTGCGGCATTAGCTACTGTAAGTGGCAGGCAGGAAGCCGTAAGGATTGCGGCGGATAAAATTGAAAGTGATTTTTTCATAATTATTTCTCCTTTATTTATCTCCCGTATGGGAGTTTTTTACAGTAATTCCGTCATTCTGAGAACGATTTCAGCCACACGCTTTGCAGCAATTTTTTCAAATTCATCAAATGACATTGCACCTTCGTCGTCGGCATTGTCGGAAATGCAGCGGATGCTTGCAAAGGGCATTTCGTTGAGGAAGCAGCAATGACCTACAGCTGCACTTTCCATATCAACGGCATAAGGAGCGAATTTCTCCTGTATAGCGGCTTTTACAGCACTATCTGAAATAAACTGTTCACCTGAAACGATACGTCCACGGAAAGAATTTACAGAAAATTCACCGCAAACCTTTTCGGCAGTATCCATAATCTTGTCATCAGCCTTGAAAACTGCACAATATGGGGGATAATCCGCAAGGAAATGAGGGTCAAGGTCGTGGGGGAGAACTTCTGTTGAAATAACGATATCGCATACTTTAACAGCAGTATTCATACCCCCTGCAACACCTGCGTTTATAACGTAATCAGGTGAGAAATTGTCAATCATAACCTGTGTGCAAAGTGCGGCATTAACCTTAGCAATACCGCAGCAGGCATTGATAATTTTATTTCCCTTGTACTCATTTATGTAGAAGTCAAAGCCTGAAATTCTCTTGATTTCAGCCTCACCAAGCATAAGACGAATGTCGGCAAGTTCTGAGGGCATAGCACCGATTACAGCGATTTTTTTCATTTAATTTTACTCCTTTATATCAATATAAGCGTGCTTTGCTGATATTTTCAGCCATCTCTTCATAGCATTTCTGCACTGTTTCACTTGTGCTGACC
>CALFMA010000394.1 GCA_937880065.1 uncultured Ruminococcus sp. | reverse complement strand
ATTTACGTCACGGAGGAGGCATTTGAGTACCTGATATGTAGGCATTACGTTGTCAAATCCCATAAGCGGAACTGCATTCTGAACTCTGGGGTCGTGAGAGTCAAATGTAACAATATTTGCAACTCCCATTGCTTCGAGTTCCTGTAATGCACAAGCACAGTCGAGGGACTCGCGATAGCTTCTGCGGTGCTGACGGCCGCCGTAAAGGATAGGCATAATTACATTGATACGGTGAGCCTTACCTGATGCAGCCTGAATGATACGCTTTAAGTCCTGGAAATGGTCATCGGGGGACATAGCGTTTTCCATACCGAAATAGTTGTATTTGATGTTGTAATTTCCTACGTCAACAATAATGAAAAGGTCCTTACCACGAACAGTTGATCTTATAAGACCTTTACCGTCGCCTGATGAAAAACGGGGGCATTCAGCCTGAATAAGGAAGTTGTCGTTATCATAGCCTGCGGCTTTGGACCAATCAACGAGATAATCGTTAATTTTGCTGCCAAGCTCAGTAATACTGTTCATAGCAATGATACCGATAGGTGCAGCGCTGATTTCGCTTGCGAATAAATTTCCTCCGAATGGTGACATAAGTTTAACTCCTCTTTATTAATTATCTTATTTAAAGGCAGTATAACTGCCTTACAACCTTATTTGCAGAAGGTATTGATATAATTTTCAATATCCTTGGCAATAATTTTTTTAGCTGATTTCACATGACCGAATTCATTTACAACGGTAGTCTTGTTTTCAAGCTCTTTGTACACGGTGAAAAAGTGACGCATTTCATCAAAAATGTGCTTAGGAAGCTGGTCGATATCGGTGTACATATTGTAATTAGGGTCATTGATTGGAACAGCAATAATCTTGTTATCCTCACGTTCATTGTCCATCATACGCATAACGCCGATAGGACAGCATTGAACAAGGGTAAGAGGCATAAGTTTTTCCGAACAGAGAACGAGAACATCAAGAGGGTCGTTATCATCGGAAAAAGTGCGGGGGATAAAGCCGTAATTGGCGGGATAGTGGGTGGAAGTATGGAGAATTCTGTCCATAACAATAAATCCTGTTTCTTTGTCAAGCTCATATTTAATTTTACTGCCCTTACTAATCTCGATAACAGCGTAAAAACTGTCAGGACTGATTCTCTTTGGGCTGATATCGTGCCATATATTCATTGTTGACATCCCATCCTTAAATTAAATTTCGGACATAATCCCACTAATAATAGTATAACATATTTTTGCGTTTTGTCAATATCAACAAAGGCGGTTTGTTGAATTTCGGCTTATTGACGAATTTTATCTCAAAGCGGCGGAGTTTTTTTGGATTTTACAGCAATTATGACTGATTATAATATAAATGGTAAAAAATACATTCAGTATAATACAATGAATTAAATATTAATTTTGTTAAAGAAATTAAAATCATAAAAACTATTGATTTTTTTTGAGATATGTTGTATAATATTAATAGATGTTATGTACGATAACTGCGGATTACAGTTTTAACCCTCTCAAATTGAATGTTTTGTTGTTTTTTTGCAAATAAAAGCTGCAAATATTCTGCTGTATTCTGCGGTTTAAATGTGTTGTTTTTGGAAAGAAGTAAAATGTTTTTTTCTTTTAGTTTGATTATGATATGGAGGTGGAAGGTTTTATGAACAAGAAAATAGCAGTTATAGTTGCAGGAATTGACGAAACATATCAGAGCAGTATACTAAGAGGAATACAAAGTGCCGCAATAAAGTATGGATTTGATTGCTATGTTTTCGTATCCTTTACCGGTATGAAAGATAATAAAGGCTACGACAAAGGCGAAATGGATATTTTCGAGCTGCCTGATTTCAGCCGTTTTGACGGAGCTATTCTGCTTACAAATACAATTGATTGTCCACCTGTTGTCAATGGTATTTTTGAAAGGATAAAAAATGCAGGAATACCTGCTGTCAGCATGGATAATAATGTTGAAGGATTCCTGCACATCGGAATTGACAATTGTACTGCTATGCGTGATATTACAGAGCATTTTATAAAAGTGCATGGTTTTGAGCGTATTAATTATATTTCAGGACCGAAGGACAATCCTGAAAGTGTAGACCGACTTGCGGCTTTCCTCGATGTAATGCGAGAAAATAATATTGAAATAGAGGAACAGCGTATATTTTACGGTGATTTCCGTGGTGATTCGGGCAGAGATGCTGTTGAATACTTTATGAACAGCGATTTGCCGATGCCTGATGCTATTATCTGTGCTAATGACGTTATGGCGGTTTCTGCTATAAACAGACTTTATTCAACAGGAATAAAAGTTCCTGATGATATTGCAGTATCGGGCTTTGACGATGTTTTTGACAGTTATAATCTTCGTGTGGAGCTTACATCCGTGGAGCGTCCTCTTGTTCGTTCAGGTAATCTTGCCTGTGAAATGCTGTTTAATACATTTAATAATACATTAAAGCGTAAAAGCATGATGCTGAATATGCTTCCTAAGTATACGGAAAGCTGTGGATGCGTAAAATGTACAGAGAAGCAATCACACGAATACAAAGAGGCAAATATCAGTAATTTCAATAGAATTGGCACGATAAATCATTATATGTCATTGTTCAATACTCTTGCCTGCAAACTCAACGGAGTTGATAAGTTTGAAGATTATATTGAAACTTTGAAGCGCTTTGTAGAGATGATAAATCCCGGTGAATTTTATTTCTGCCTAAATAAAAACTGGAATTTCCAAAGTGATGATATAAATAATGTTTCACAGGATGATAAATTGCAGCAATGTTACGAGGATGAAATCGTTATTCCTATTGCTTATTGTGACGGAGAATTTTCTGAAATTGGCAGCATAAAGAAATATGAGCTTCTTCCCAGTTGTAATTGCGACAATAATTTTGCGAAATTTTATTATTTTGTTCCCCTTCATTTCCGTGAGAGATGTATGGGTTATATGGCAATCAACAACTGCGGATTATCTCTGCACAACGCACTTTTTCAGTCGTGGTGCATAACGATTAACAATTCTCTTGAAAATATCAGAAAAATAAATGCAATGGATACCGCTGTGAAAAAGCTTGAAAGGCTTTATATACAGGATACTTTTTCGGGAATTTACAATCGTAACGGCTTTGTCAATGCAACAAATGAAATTTTTAGAGCTTGTGCTGCAAATTCGAGAAATATAATGCTGATGTTTATAGATTTGGACGGATTGAAGATTATAAACGATACATATGGTCATGCCGTAGGTGATGAGGCAATTCGTGCTATAGCTGAGGTTCTGGGAAAAAGTTGTACGAATAATGAGATTTTCTGTCGTTTTGGCGGAGATGAATTTATAGTATTTGCGGCTGATTATAGCGATGTTGACGCTGCAAAACTTACATCCGACATTCAGAAGAACATTATGAAATATAACAAGAACAGAAAAATCGAGGATAGTTATACTTTGTCGGCTTCAACGGGATATGTTATCGCCGTGCCTAAAATTGGCGAGGATTTATTCAGATTTGTAACTGAGGCTGATAAAAAGATGTATGAAACAAAAAGGGAGAAAAAATCTCGATATTTAAGAAATGATACCTGACACTAATATACCGCACAGAGATGTGCGGTATATTTTTTGATATTGGGTAAATTAGACAAATATTCAAGATTAATTGGTAATATATGACAAAATTTTTCTTTAAAATAAAACTATTCTTGCATTTTTATCAAGAATATGGTATACTTAATATGATGTATTCATTATTTATTCAAAAAATAACCTTAATAAGAGGTGCTTAACAAATGAAAGTCAACAAAATAGTCAAAGTTCGTAAATCGGCAAAAAAAGAAGAAATTCTGATAAAGCCCATTACTGAACAGACTGAAAAAATCTCTAAATTAGAGGAAAGCCCAAAGGCAGAAACCAAGCCTGCTGATAAGCCGAAGGAAACACCAAAGGCGGAAACCAAGCCTGCCGATAAGCCAAAGGAAACACCAAAGGCAGAGAGCAAACCTGCTGATAAGCCAAAGGAAACTCCAAAGTCGGAACCCAAGCCTGCTGATAAGTCAAAGGAAACTCCAAAGTCGGAACCCAAGCCTGCGGATAAGCCAAAGGAAACTCCAAAGGCAGAGAGCAAGCCAGCCGATAAGCCAAAGGAAACACCAAAGGCAGAGAGCAAGCCTGCTGATAAGCCAAAGGAAACACCAAAGGCGGAAAGCAAGCCTGCTGATAAGCCAAAGGAAACACCAAAGTCGGAAACCAAGCCTGCTGACAAGCCAAAGGAAACCCCAAAGGCAGAAAACAAGCCTGCGGACAAACCAAAGGATAAGACAAAGGCTGATAAATATGCAAAATCCGATAAAAAGCATAATGACAGTCCAATGCCTGATTTAAAGGCTGACGAAAAAGCTGAACTTCCCGGAACTTCGAAAAAATCGGGTAAAACAGAAAGCAAAAAAAAAGATTTCTCAATGCTTGACACCGATAACTTAACAACCGATACAAAGAAAGAAAAGAACTTAGACAAGGTTGAAAAGAAATCAGCAAAAAATGAAGAAATGCCCGATATTTCTCTGGCTGCACCCGAACCCGAAAAGCCTGAGAAAGTAATTAAGCCAAAGGAAAAGCCTGTAAAAATTCCTGTTACTGTTGAAAAAAAGCACGAAGAACACAAGGCTTCAAAAAAGGCGGCATCTCGTGAGGAACTTGATGAGCTTTATAGTGATAAGGACGTTGAGCAGGTTGAGTCAGTTGAAATTGACGATATTAACAATATGGCTCTTGGCAAAAACGGAACGCTTCTTATAAAGTATTTCGGCACAAATGAAACCGTAAATATTCCCGATTCTATCACAACTATCGGAAAATACGCATTCAGAGGAAATAAATCAGCTAAAAAAATTATTATGTCTGACAGCGTAAAACTGGTTGACAGATTTGCATTTGCCCATTGCGTTAATTTAGAGGAAATAAAATTCTCACGAAATCTTGAAACTATCGGCGAAAATGCATTCTTAAAATGCCAGCGCATAAAGGAACTGAATTTCCCTAATTCTCTTAAAGTTATAGGCAAGGGAGCATTCGGCAGATGTAGTTCAATTCGCAAACTTATTTTCCCGCCGCAGATAAAGAGAATAAGCGACCTCAGCTTCTATTCCTGCCGCAACCTGAACCGTGTTGTTATTTCCGAATCTGTTGAAATAATCGGAAATGCAGCATTTTCAGAGTGTTATAGCTTGAAAAAGATTATCATTCCCGAATCAGTAACTTCAATCGGTGAAAGTGCATTTTCATGGTGCAGAACATTAGAGGAAATAAATATCCCTGCTTCTGTAAAAGTCATCGGCAGCTGGGCATTTTACGGATGTGAAAAACTTACAGATTTAAAACTCAGCGTTAATACAAAGGAAATACGTGATGATGCATTCTGCGGATGCGAGAATGTCTATAATGTAAAAATTGCTGAATTTGACGGCGTTGACTATAATCAGGCAATGGTCAAAAAAGGTCACAAAATCGTACTTAAAGTTCTCAAACAGATAAACCGTAATAAAGCGGAGCGATATGCCCGTGAACACGGAATCAGTATGATGTTCATTTAATACTAATAAATGAGAATCTCTAAAAGCACGGAGTGTAAAAACTCTGTGCTTTTTTTTGGTGAAGAATTAGTTATATTAAAAAATAAAATTGCATTACATAAGAATATGTGTTATAATAGTTGTGTATGAATATTTTGCAGAGGTGTTATATGGATATAAAAGATAAAATTATTGCGTTATCCGAGGCATATGGTGCAGCAGGCGATGAAATTCCCACCGCTGAACTTGCATTGGAAATGCTAAGAGAATATTGTCCCGACGCTGATATTGTAAATGGCAATGTAGTTGGAAAATTCGGCACACATTCGGCTGAAAAGCCCTCACTTGTCCTCGATGCACATATCGACCAGGTGGGAATGATTGTCACAAGTATCACATCTTCGGGATTTATCAAAGTTGGAAATCTTGGGGGAATTGACCGTCGGCTTCTCCCTGCACAGCAGGTTGTAATTCATGGAAAAAAAGACATAAAGGGCGTTATATGCTCAGTTCCGCCGCATCTTTCAAACGGTGACGGAAAAGTTCTTGAAATTGCCGATATAGCAATAGATACAGGCTATTCAAAAGCTGAACTGGAAAAAATCGTTTCCCTTGGTGATTCAATTACATTTGATGTAAAGTGCAGAAAGCTTCTTGGAAACCGCATAACAGGGGGAGCGTTGGACGACCTCTGCGGAGTTGCGGCAATTCTCCACACATTGGAACTTCTCAAAAATCGTGAAACTGCTTATAATGTAACTGTAATTTTCTCCGCACAGGAGGAATTAGGGGAGCGTGGAGCGAAAATCGGTGCATTCAGCCTTGCTCCCGATATTGCAATTGCCGTTGATGTAAGCTTTGCATATGCACAGGGCGAGGACGAGAAAAAATGCGGTTATCTTGGTAAAGGGGCAATGATTGGTATATCACCATGCCTTTCAAGAGAAATTTCAAATGGTCTTATAAATGCCGCAAAATCGGCAAAACTGTCATATCAGCTTGAAGTTATGAACGGACTTACGTCTACCAATGCAGACAGATATTCCTCAAGCCGTGAGGGTGCAAAGGCCTGTACTTTGTCAATTCCTCTGCGTAATATGCACACTCCCACCGAGGTAATAGACGTGGCAGATGTGGTGAATACCGCTGAAATACTTGCTGAATTTATCGGGAGGAAAGATGTATGATTAAACTGCTTAAAGAATTATGCCTGATAAACGGCACATCAGGGGACGAAGCCCTTGTACGCAATGCAATAATCGAAAAGATAAAAGACTTCTGCGAATACAGAGTTGATAATCTTGGAAACCTCATTTGCTTTTGCAAGGGTAAAAAATCTGCCGAAAAAAAGCTTATGATTGCCGCCCATATGGACGAGGTAGGATTTATTGTCACATACATAAATGAGGACGGAACTCTTTGTTTTAACGAAGTAGGCGGAATTGATACTTCCGTTGTTCTCGGCAGACAGGTTAAAGTAGGAAATGACGGTATATCAGGAGTTGTAGGTTCAACCGCAATTCATAATCTCTCAAAGGAACAGCGTGAAACTCCGCCAAAATATGGCGATATGTATATTGACATCGGTGCATCTTCAAAGGAAGAAGCTGAAAAATATGTAAGCCTTGGAGATTTAATATGCTTTGATTCCGAATTTGTTGAGCTTGGCGGAAACTGCATAAAATCCAAAGCGATTGATGACCGTGCAGGCTGTACGGCAATGATACAGCTTATTCGTGAGGGAGTTGAATACGACACATATTTTGTATTCAATGTTCAGGAAGAAGTGGGATTGCGTGGCTCTATGGTATCCGCCTTTTCAGTTGCTCCCGATTTCGCCATTGTCCTTGAAGCTACAACAGCATCTGATATTGACGGAGTATGCGGTGCAAAAAAAGTATGCTCCCTCGGAAATGGTCCTGTAGTTGGATTTATGGATAGAAGTACTGTTTATGATAAGGAACTTTACAAAATGGCATTTGAAATAGCCGAAAATCTTGAAATTCCCTGTCAGACAAAAACTATGATTGCAGGTGGAAATGACAGCGGAGCTATTCATATCAGCCGTGGGGGAGTACGTACTATAGCCGTTTCTCTGCCATGCCGATATATTCACAGTCCCTCCTGCACAGCAAATACAGAAGATTTTGAAAATATGCTTATCCTCACAAGAGAGCTTGCGAAAAGGATACAGGAATTATGATTAAACTGATACAGAGTGAAAACGAGCTTGACCGTTCCCTGCTGCTGAAAAGTCTGTCGGGACGGAAAATGCTTGCTTATATGAAGGCTTATGGTGCAGGCTATGACTTCTGCCGATTTTATAAGATAACTGACGAAACAGGCGAGGGATTTATGTTTATAATAAATTCCACGCTGATTATCTGTGCAGATGAAAAGCTTGAAGCTACAGATGAACTGAAATTTTTCGTTTCTATGAATATGCCATTCCGAGTTGAGGGTGATACAAGAATTCTGCGGAATATAGCCGACAGCGACCATTACCAGGTGCTTAACAGAACTATTTTTGAACTTGTTCCCGATGAAAAATCCCACGAATTTGAGGAAGAATTCGTAGAGTTTAATCCCCACTTGCCCGATGTATACAAGATTTTAAGCGAGGGATTTCCGAATATTTCCGACTTTTCCCTGTGGTATACCGATACTTCCCACAGATGCCGCCATGGCATAAGCCGAGTTTTCACATATCGTGACTGCACAACTGCATCGGTAGTATTTGACATTGAAGATGAAGTTCTCATCGGGCAAGTCGCTACAAAGCTTTCTGCTCGTGGCAGCGGATATGCAAGAAAGTTTTTGAAATGGCTTGCATATTTCCTGAATAATCTGGGGAAACGTGCATTTTTGCTTGCTCTTGATGTTCGTGTAAGCTTTTACCGTGAAATCGGATTTAAGGAAATTGAAACGGAAATTGTTCTCGAAAGATTTGACGTTGAAAAGGAAAATGTCACAAAAGGAAAATTACAGAATTGAGAGGAATAAATATGAATTATAATGATATTTACGGCTTTGAAAGCAAGCTTGCAGAGCTTGCTGAACAGGCTGAAAAGAATTGTGCCGATGCTTTCGCAAGAATTGAAAAAACTGCCGAATATTGCGGTGCAAAAGTGCTGAAAGCATTTTCCGACAACCGTATCAGCGAATCCTGCTTTTACGGTTCAACAGGCTACGGCTATGGTGATATAGGCAGAGAAGCGATTGATAAGGTATTTGCACAGGTTCTCGGCACAGAGGATGCACTTGTGCGTCTTGATATGTCAGAATATATGGAGAAGCATACGGCGTCCAAAATGATTGGTTCACCTCCGGGATACGTTGGATATGATGAGGCAGGACAGCTTACGGAAAGAGTGCGCCGCAGACCGTATTCCGTTGTACTTTTCGACGAAATAGAAAAAGCACATCCCGATGTGTTTAATATGCTTTTGCAAATTTTAGATGATGGCAGATTAACGGACAGTCAGGGAAGAACAGTAAATTTTGAGAATACAGTAATAATAATTACATCTAATGCGAAAATGTATATACCAATGGGAGAGTTAGTGGATATACAAGAGGAAC
>CALFMA010000393.1 GCA_937880065.1 uncultured Ruminococcus sp. | reverse complement strand
CCTTGAAATCCATACCGTAAATGTTCATATGAGGACAGATATGGGCTGCAAAAGCACGGTTATACCATACGATTCTGCCGCTTTTTTCAACAACCGCAACAGGGGCAGGGAGAGTATTTATATATTCCGCAGCTGAGCTTTCAAGGTGTTTATTCATCTTAGTTAAATAACGCAGGGAATTCTTTGAAAATACCGCATAAATTATAATAATCACCAGAGCAAGCAGCAATGCCGAAACAATTCCTACTGTGCCGTAAAGCTTGTTATATCCGAAAAGCGTAATTGAAACAAACAGCTGGCTTGCAATAACAGCCAACACAAGTAACAGAGCCGCCCACGGAAACTTTTTTTTCACATCTCAACCCCCCTTGCAGGTTTTTGACAGTATTATTTGCCTTAGAGTTCCATAATAATTGGAAGAATCATAGGACTTCTCTTTGTTTTCTGATAGATATAATCGGAAAGTGCGTCACGGAGTTTGCCCTTGAGAGTATTCCACTCACGCATTTCGTGATGTGAGCAGTTGTCAAGAGTATTATTGAGAAGCTCTCTTGCCTCAACAAAAAGTTCCTCCGATTCACGGACATAGACAAATCCTCTTGAAATAATATCAGGGCCTGCCACAACGATATTTCCTGCTCTTTCGATACCGATAACGATTATAATAAGTCCGTCCTGTGCAAGATGTTTTCTGTCACGAAGCACGATTGAACCTACATCGCCAACGCCAAGACCGTCAACAAGAATACGTCCTGACGGTACCTGTGAAACAACCTTCATTGATACGCCGTCGGATTCGATAACATTTCCGATTTCAGCAATAATTACATTTTCTCTTGGCATACCCATTTGTACTGCAAGGTCGCCGTGTTTTTTGAGATGCTTGTATTCGCCGTGTACGGGGATAAAGAACTTAGGTCTTGTGAGAGCCTGCATAAGCTTCAGTTCCTCCTGACAGGCATGACCTGAAACGTGTACCTCGTACATAGCCTCATATACAACCTCTGCTCCCGATTTCATCAGCTCATTTACAACACGTGTAACAAATTTCTCATTGCCGGGTATAGGGGTAGCGGAGATGATAATGAAATCCTGTGGAGTGATATTGACCTTTCTGTGGTCATTCATTGCCATACGTGTAAGGGCAGACATAGGCTCGCCCTGACTTCCCGTAGTGATAAGAACCATACGCTCGTTTTCATAGCGGTTCATCATATCAATATCAACAATCAATCCGTCGGGAACTTCGAGATAACCAAGCTCAATAGCAGTATTTATGACATTAATCATACTTCTTCCCGAAATGGCAACTTTTCGTCCGTAAAGTTCAGCGGCATTGATAATCTGCTGAACACGGTGGATATTTGAGGAAAATGTAGCAATTATAATTCTTCTTCCCTCTGCCTTTTTGAACAGACGGTCAAAGGATTCGCCTACAGTACGCTCTGAACGTGTACAGCCCTCACGCTCAGCATTGGTGGAATCAGCCATAAGAGCAAGTACGCCCTTGCTGCCCAGTTCGCCGAAACGTGCAAGGTCAATGATATTTCCGTCAATGGGGGAGTAATCCACCTTAAAGTCGCCTGTATGGACGATTACGCCTGCGGGAGTGTGTATAGCCATACCCACAGCATCGGGGATTGAGTGATTTACCTTGATGAATTCAACAGCCATACATCCCATTTTAACAGTTTTTCTCGGCTCAACCACGTTGAGCTTTACCTGATTGAGGATACCCTGTTCTCTCAGTTTTCCCTCAATAAGTCCCACAGTAAGACGTGTGGCATAAACGGGGACATTTACCTTTTTGAGGAGATAGGCAAGTCCGCCGATGTGGTCCTCGTGACCGTGAGTGATAACAATACCTCTGATTTTGTCGGCATTGCGTTCAACATAGGTGAAATCGGGGATAACAATATCAACGCCGGGCATATCCGCATCGGGGAATGCAAGACCGCAGTCGAGAATGAACATATCGTTTGAACATTCAAAAACTGTCATATTTTTGCCGATTTCATTAAGTCCTCCGAGAGGAATAATTCTCACGGGAGTTCTTTTGATTTCCTTTGCCTGCTGCTTAGGTCTGCGGACTGTTGAGGGAGCAGTCTGCCTTGTAGTTTTTCTCGGCTGTGCCGTTGCTTTTTGAGGAGCAGGCGATCTTCTTGGTTTTCTTGTTGTGTTGTTTTCGTTCACTAAATTGTCCTCCTTTTGGGCAGATTCTGATTATTTCACCGAATAATTGCTATTCCTGATAATTGCAGAAAAATGCCTTTGATATTATGTATACTTCAGCGGTAACCGCTATAAATTCAAATAAATTAATCAATTTTTTCAGCCACCAATTTAGAGATAGCCATACTATAATTATACCCAAAAAATGAGAATATGTCAAGAGGGATAAAAACTATTGCACTTATTAAAAATAATAATTATAATAATTCCCGATATATTGACAAAAGCCATAAGACCGTTGAAAATATCCGATAAAATCCACACAGATTCTGCTGAAAATAACGCACCGCAGGCGGCAAGAGCGGCATAGGCAAGGGCAAAATATTCTGTAAATCTGCCTTTAAAAATATGGTTGAAAGCCGTCATACCGCAGAAATACCAGCCTATAACGGTGCAGAATGAAAAAATTCCCAGTTCAGCTGTAATGAAAGTATCAGAAAAATCCCCTAAAACAGCTGAAATTGCAGCGGCAGGGGAGAAATTCTCAGAGCCGCACAGAACAGTCAGAGCCGTGAGTGTACAGCAGATTATGGTGTCGAAAAATACTTCAAACATACTCCATAATCCCTGTGTTTCGGGAGATGAACTGTCGGCGGCACTATGGAGAATGGGGGAACTTCCAAGACCTGCTTCGTTTGAAAACAGACCACGGCGGATACCTGTTGAAATAGCAGCTCCTATACCGCCTCCCACAGCGGATTTGAAATTGAAAGCCTCTGAGAAGATTTCCCCGAAAATATGGGGAATATGGCGGATATTCAAGGCGATTACCCCGATGCAGGCGACTGTGTAGGCGATAGATGCAAGGGGCAGGAGAAATTGTGCAGCTGTTCCAATACGCTGACCGCCGCCCCTTACAACGATAAGAACAACGGCGAAAACCGCCGCAGCCATAATTGGGCGGCTGAAGTTGACGCATTGCCCGAAAGCATCGGCAAAAACGCTGATTTGAGCCATACTGCCCATTCCAAGGGAAGTGCATACGCAGAAAATGGCGAAAAACAGAGCCATAAGGGGACTGCCAAGGCATTTTGTGAGATAAGCCATAGGGCCTTTCAGTTCATTGTCGCTGTATCGGGCAGAGAGAATATTTTCCCAGTAAACCGTAGCCATTCCGAGAAATGCAGAAATCCACATCCAGAAAATCGCCCCTGCACCGCCTATGGCAATTGCGGAGGAAACGCCTGCAATATTTCCCGTTCCCATAGCAGTTCCAAGGCTCATACATACGGTTTTGAATTGGGATAAGCCTTGATTATTCCCCGATTTACCGTGCTTTTTCAGCAGGAATGGCAGTCGGAATTGTATGAATTTCAGCTTAAAAGTGAGAATAAGACCTGTGACTAAAAGGAGGAATACAAGACCGTTTCCCCAGATAAAATTATTAATTTTTTCAAGAATCATAAGAAATTCTCCTAAAAAGGTATACTTTTTTTGAAAAATGAGTTATAATATATTTATGTAGAAAAACAGAATATTATTTCAAAGAAGGTGTGCGATGAAAAAAATACTTCCCGATAAAAATGCAGCGTCATTTACAAAGCTTGCAATTGCCTTTATTGCGGCAGTTCTTATATTTGCAATACGGCTTTTTGTACCCGATTATACGAAGATTTCAGCGATTATTCTGCTTATTCTTACGGCGGTTCTCGATTTTATATACATTCCACTTTATTTCCGCAGTTTAAACTATGAAACCGACGGCAGATGTATTACAAAAAATTGCGGAGTAATTTTTCATACAAGCAAAACGGCGGAATTTTCTGCTGTTCGATATATAACAAGTGCAACTACGCCATTTTCACAGCATACGGGATTGAATTTTGCCGTGCTGTTTATGTACGGCGGACGGCTTACACTTATGTTCCTCAGTAAAAAGGATATGCAGGAAATAGTTGACCTTGGGGCAGAGAGGGCGGAAATATGAGATTTCACGAGCATCCTTTGCGTATTCTGCGGTATTCCGCAAAAAATCTGTGGCTGCTGCTGTTTCCGCTGCTCCGTGGTATATCGGTGCTGAAATTCGATTTATCGGGAATTTACCGCTGGCTGAAAGGTGCATGGCTTGACCTTGCGGTAATCGGTATAATTATTCTCTACGGATTTATACAATGGCATTTCTCGGAAATTACTGTTGACGAAAATAAGCTTTGCCACAAAAGAGGAATAATATTCAGAACAAAAACGGTAATTCCCTTTGATATAGTCAGTTCAGCGGCGGAGGAAATATTATTTTTCCTCGTTCCTGTGAAAGCGGTCAGCGTCCGTATTGATACGGGGGCAGGCTTTTATAAATCCGCCGATATGAAACTGCTTTTGAAAAAGAAGTGGGCAGATGAAATAATGGGGCATATCCCTGATGTGAAAAAGGAAAATGAGATAAAGGATATTCCGAAATCGGGACTTATTTCAATTATGCTTTTTTCCGTATTCTTTTCAGGGGGATTTTCGGGAGTTGTCTATATCGTAGCATTTTTATTCAAGGGCGGCGATATTGCAAAAGAGCTGATTTCCATAGCCCTTGACAGAGTTACAAAGCAGGCGGAAGTAATACATTCACGGCTTTTAAGCGGAATTCCTCTTGTTGTGACAATTGCAGCCTTTATTTTCATCGGTCTGTGGCTGGTGTCATTTATACGGAATTTGCTGATGTATGCATGGTTTTCGGTATCGGCAGACAGGGATTTTCTCAATGTGTCATTCGGAATTTTCAAAAGGCGAAAGCATAGAATAAGAACGGCACACATTAACTATATCGACCTGCGGCAGAATCTTATAATGAAGATATGCGGTGTTTTTACGGTTAATATAAACTGTCCGGGCTATGGCTGCGAATCACATCTCCCTGTTGTATATCCCATTGGAAACCGCAAAAAATCGGGCATATGGGGAGCAGATGACAAGGAACTGATGAGATACCGCCCTACACGGACATCATTTTTCAGCTATGCAGGAGTACCTTTTTTCAGCATAATTGCAGTTGCGGTTCTCTATCATTTTTCCGATTATTTATTGTGGGACGACCGTGGATTGTGGAAATTCCTTGCAATAATGGCATATATACCCCTTGTGTGGCTTGTTTTGGTTAAAGTAGCGGCACTATGTACAAGCGGAATTACGGTATACAGCGACAGAATTATTTTAAGATGTGTTACGGGAACGAAATTTCATA
>CALFMA010000392.1 GCA_937880065.1 uncultured Ruminococcus sp. | reverse complement strand
TAAGTACATTATTGAAGGCAGGATAAAGGTGGGAATACCGTCCTCATTACCGAAAGAGCAGACGATGTAGAAATCCTTGTAAAAGCAGATTTTTGAATCCGCAAGTCTGCACCACGCAAGATTATTTGCAAAGGAGTATTCGCACCCCTTGAAATCTGAAACTGCAAGAGCCTTGTTGACTTTTTCACGGTCATCAAGAGTTATTCTGCGGAATTCAAGCATTTGAACATTCCTTTGAAGAATCGCCTGAAAAATCGCCCGTAAACTGTGCGAAATATTCCTTGACTTCCTTAGCCTTGCCGCAGGTCATTTTACCCTCGGGGCATACGCCCTTAGCCACGCAGGAGGGCCCTGCATATCTGAAAATATTGGGAGCAGTCTGCAAGCAAAGTTTCAGCATTTCATTGGCAACTGCACGGATTTCCCATTGGGCACGGTTGCAGCAGCGGTGGCGGAAGAAATTGAAAAGTGAACGCACATTCATAGTCACAACGATTTTTGTTTCACAGGCATTGGGGAGGATAAATCTTGCGTCCTCGTTGGCAAGTTTCCGAGCCTTTGCAGTTGCGGATTTTTCGTCCAGTCCCTCAGCCATGAACTGTGCTGTATGGGCAGCTGTGAGAATATCCGCAAGCTTGTCATAGCTCTGTGAGATAAGTTCAATTGTGCGGTCAAATTCAGCCTTTGCCTCGGCATTTTCCTCAATTGCAGGAGGAACTACAAATTCAAAGCCGTTTTCGTTGACATAACGTTGACTTTTCTGTGAATATGAAGCAATTCGGTGACGAACAAGCTGATGTGAACAGGCACGGGAAATGCCCTCCACACCGAAAGTAAAGCTTACGTGTTCAAGTACGCTTTCGTGACCGATTGAAACGAGCATATCAATAAAATCTGCAATTTTTTCTTCTGTAAGCCCCCCGCGGAGAGAGCCGATATCGCTGCTTGAATAGCAGAGTTTAGCGGCAGTAGCCACAGTTTTTTCGGCATCGGGAGTATGGGCGAGAAGTGTTACTTTCATTTCAGACATAACATAACCTCTTACTTATAATTATACATATTATTATTTTACCATTTTTCCGCATTTTAGTCAAGAGGAAATCCCCTTAAAACAGCATTTTATTAAAACTTCCGTGAAATTGCACAGGAAAATTGCCATTGATTTAAAAAATGTCGGAAAGAAAATTACCGAAAATGTTGTAAACTGCCGAAAAATATGTTATAATGATTGTGTATGTACATAAAATCAATAAATGCTCTTTGCGAGGTGCATTATGAAAGATATAGTTAAAATCAGCTGTGAATGTGCGGGGCAGATAAATTTTGCAATGCAGCAGAATTATATCCCTGTTTTTCGCAGTATTACCATAGAAAGCCAATGTGATAAGCTGCTTTCAAATGTTCAGCTGAAAATTTCCTTTGAACCCGATTTTGCGGTGGAATTCGAGGTTTTAGCAGATATTCCTCCATATGAAATTGTTGAAATTTCTCCCGTTGAAATCATTCTCCGTCCCGAATATCTTTTCGGACTGACGGAAAAAATGGTGGGCTGCTACAAAATCAAGGCTGTCTGCAATGGTGAAGTTATTGGCGAAATTACGCAGAATATCGAACTTCTTGCCTATGACCAATGGACAGGCTCGGAGCTTATGCCCGAAATGATTGGTGCATTTGTAACTCCAAATCACCCAAAGGTAGCGGAGGTAGTTTCAAAGGCGTCGGTTTACCTCAACGAGTGGTGCGGTGACCCCTCATTTACAGGCTATCAGAGCCGCAGCGTCAATGTTGTGAAAATGCAGATTGCGGCTATATATGCGGCTTTGCAGGCTGAAAACATAGCCTATGCAATGCCTCCTGCAAGCTATGAGGGAACTCAGAGAGTTCGTCTGCCCCATACGGTTCTCACATCAAAATTCGGAACTTGCCTTGACCTTGCGGTTTTGTACTGCTCCTGCCTTGAAAATGCAGGGCTTAATCCGCTGATTATTTTCAATGAGGGACACGCATTTGCAGGCTGTTGGCTGGAGGAACAGACTTTCCCAGATTGTCTGCAATATCACTATGCCGCAATTTCAAAACGTGCCGCAAGGGGCGTTGATATTATCGGAGTTGTGGAATGTACAGATTTCACAGCTGGCAGGCTAATTGATTTCAACAATGCCGAAGCTGAGGCTTTTTCTAAGCTTGCTATGGAAAATTTCGCCTTTGCCGTTGACATAAAAAGAACGAGAATTAGCGGAATTCGCCCTATGCCCTCCCGTGTTGATGAGTCAGAAACTTTCATGTCCGTTGATTACGGCGAGAGAAAAGCGGATATTTCAAATGCTCCCGATGAAATTATTTCTTCGGGAACTGCAATTGTCAATGAACCTGCTGAAAATGTTACACGTCAGAAAATGTGGGAGCGTAAACTTCTTGATTTAAGTCTGCGAAATTCCCTGCTGAATTTCCGCAGCACATTGTCAAGCGTGAGAATTATTTCCGCTGATTTAAGTGCCTTGGAGGACGAACTGTCACAGGGCGGCGAATTCAGCGTATGTTCCGCACCCTCCGATGAATTTCTAAAGGCGGTGGAGGGGAAGATTTTCTCCCTTGAAAATGAGAAAATGAACATAAGGGCAGTAGCCGATGAGGAACTGAAAAATCACCGCCTGCGTACATATCTTTCACAGATTGACCTTGAAAAATCAATGGCAAAGCTCCGCAGACTGGCAAAAGTCAGCCTTGAAGAAAACGGAGCGAATACCATTTATATTGCTCTCGGTTTCCTTGAATGGTACGAAACGGAGCGTAGTGAAAAGCCGAGATATGCACCTCTTGTTCTTGTTCCTGTTGATATAAAGTGGAAAATTCAAGAGGGCTTGTATACCGTGAAACCACGTGATGAAGCCACTCAGATTAACATTACCCTCCTTGAAATGCTCCGTCAGAATTTCGGAATTGAAATCGGCTTGAATCAGCTTCCCGAGGACGAAATGGGCGTTGATATACCCTGCATTTTCAATATAATCCGACAGGCTGTAATGGGAAATCCACGGTGGGATGTCAAGGAACTTGCGTTCATCGGACAGTTTTCGTTTA
>CALFMA010000391.1 GCA_937880065.1 uncultured Ruminococcus sp. | reverse complement strand
CTTTTCGATTTCTTCTACTGTTAACGCTGAGAAATGTGTAAAGTCGAAACGAACTGCCTTTTCATTTACAAGCTGACCTGCCTGCTCAACGTGAGTGCCGAGAGCTTCACGAAGTGCTGCCTGAAGAAGGTGTGCAGCGGTATGGTTTCTCATAATAGCCTGACGGCGGGATTTATTTACCTGACCGCTTACTGTGTCACCAAGGTTGATTGCATCGCCCTCTGAAAGAGTACCGTGATGAAGAATTACCCCTTCAGCAGTTTTTGTTGTGTTTGTAACTGTGAAAACGGAGCCGTTAACAGTAAGTGTACCTGTGTCACCAACCTGACCACCGCTTTCTGCATAGAAAGGTGTCTGTGAAGAAACTATATAAATTTCGCCGGTTGAAGCATCTGCACTATCGATAAGCTCTGTTTCAGTAGCAATGAAATTAATTGTTGAATTGATTGAAGTAGAATTATAGCCAACAAATTCAGTGCTAAAATTCTTATCAATCTTATGGAATACAGTTTCATCTGAGCCCATATACTTTGAACCGCCTCTTGCAGTTCTTGCAGTTTCCTTCTGCTTTTCCAAAGCAGCCTTATAGCCAGCTTCGTCATAAGTCATATTATTTTCTTCAAGGATTTCTCTTGTCAAATCAATCGGGAAACCATAAGTATCTGAAAGCATAAAGCTGTTTTCGCCTTCAAGAACTGTTTTGCCTTCAGCCTTTAATCTTTCGATATGCTGTGAGAGAATAGCAAGGCCTCTGTCAATTGTTTCGTTAAATGACTTTTCTTCACTTGTAAGAAGCTTTACAATGTAATCATACTTTTCTTCAAGCTCGTTGTATTCGTGCTTTGAGTTGTCTACAACAGTCTTTACAAGGTCTTTTAAGAACAAGCCCTTGATACCAAGTAAGATACCATGTCTTACAGCACGACGAAGAAGTCTTCTCATTACATAGCCTCTGCCTTCGTTTGAAGGTAAAACGCCGTCTGAAGCCATAAATGTAACTGAACGGATGTGGTCTGTAATAACTCTTACAGAAACATCTGTTTTATAGTCTTTACCGTATTCACAGTTTGCAATCTGACAAACGTGATCACGGATAGCCTTTACTGTATCAACATCAAAGATTGATGTAACATTCTGCATCATAGCAGCAAGTCTTTCAAGTCCCATACCGGTATCAATGTTCTTGCTTGCCATTTCTGTATATGTGCCGTTGCCGTCGCTGTCGAACTGGCTGAATACGAGGTTCCAGATTTCGATGATATTATCAACATCGCCCTCCGCCTCAAATCCTGCACGGTCAAGGCTGCGGTTTTCGCCTACACGGTCAAAGTGGATTTCGCTGCAAGGACCGCAGGGACCTGAGCCATGCTCCCAGAAATTGTCCTTTTTGCCAAGACGGATAATTCTATCCTTTGGAATTCCAACATTGTTCATCCAAAGCTGTTCAGCTTCGTCATCACTTTCATAAATTGTAACCCAAAGTCTGCCTGCGGGGATTTCAAGTACGCCTGTGAGGAATTCCCATGCCCAGTCTATAGCCTCTGACTTGAAGTAATCGCCGAATGAGAAGTTGCCAAGCATTTCAAAATATGTGCCGTGACGTGCAGTTTTACCAACGCTCTCAATATCGGGAGTTCTGATGCACTTCTGGCAAGTTGTAACTCTTACATTTGGAGGAACAGCCTGTCCGAGGAAGTATTTCTTTAAGGGAGCCATTCCGGAATTTATCAGAAGCAAGCTCTTATCGCCCTGTGGTACAAGGGACGCACTTGCCATTCTTGTATGGTTTTTGCTTTCAAAGAATGAAAGGTATTTTTCACGAAGGTCATTCAAACCTGTCCAATTCATAATCTATTTCTCCTTTTTCGCCAACATGACGATTTTTATAAAGGTATTATGCCTGTCCGCATAAAAACCCACATAATAATATTATAGTACCAATTGGCAGAAATGTCAAGACTTTTGGAGAAAAAATCAACTTGTGGGAAAATTGTCATAAAAATTTCAAAAAACTCTTTACAAATCAAATTTTATGTGTTATAATATAAACACCGTGTACTTGGAGCCAGGCTTGTCCTCAATAATCACCTTGCTCTACGTTAACGGAATATATTTTTAATGAGGTGCTTTCAATGTTACTGAAAGAAGAAAAAACAGCCGTTATCGAGGCTAACAGAACCAGCGCAAACGACACAGGATCCCCTGAAGTTCAGGTTGCTATTCTCACAAAGAGAATCAATGACCTTAACGCTCACCTTAAGATCCACAAGAACGATCATCACTCCAGAAGAGGTCTTCTCAAGATGGTAGGTCACAGACGTAACCTTCTTGCATACCTCAAGAAGAAGGATATCAACAGATACCGTGCTATCGTTGAGAAGCTCGGTCTCCGTAAGTAATTCCGTTTGCGAAGGCAGAGGGGCTTCCCTTCTGCCTTTAAGTCTAAAATCATTATTTATTAAAGGAATAATTATTTATGAAAAAAATAATTCTTATATCAGTTTCAGTAATCGCTGCTGCTATTTGTGCGGTAATAATATTTATGGTAACTTCTGCTAATAAAGTTGACTTGAATGACAGTTCAAAGTGGGTTAATGTTTCTCACAGCGAATTCAGTGTAAAACTTCCCGATGCTCTTGAATCATCAACACAGCTTTATTCTACTTCCCTTGGAACAGAACAGATTGCCTGTTATTCAAAAGATGAGGTATTTTTCAGCGTTGCTAAAAAAGGTATGAGTTCTTCTGACCTTTCACGCCTTGATTTAAAAACATACCTCAATAACCTTACTATAAACGGCGAACCTGTTAATCCCGTTGAAGTAAACGGAGGATATTATTACAGAGCTAAAGGTTCAAATTCATCCGGTGAAATTTTCAGAATTGATGCTATCTTTAAAAATGATAGTGCTGTTTACAGCGTTTCAACAGGATGTCCTGCTCTTGAAAGAACACAATATGAGGAATCCATGATTAAATGGATTGAAAGTTTTTACCTTAATTAATCCCTGTTTATTAAACAGGTAAATATACGGCTTTTAGCATTAAACTGTACACCTTGTATTGGGTGCAGAGTTTATTGCTAAAGCCGAAAAAATCAAATTTTTCAGGAGGCAAAAATAATGTTTGAAAACTACAGAACTTTTGAAACCACTTATGCAGGCAGACCTATCGTTGTTGAAACAGGCAAGACCTGCGGTCTTTCCAACGGCTCTTGCTGGGTTCGTTACGGCGAAACTGTTGTAATGGCTAATGTAACTGCAAGCGCAAAGCCCAGAGAAGGCGTTGACTTCTTCCCCCTTTCCGTTGATTACGAGGAAAGACTCTATTCAGTTGGCAAAATCCCAGGTTCTTTCACAAAGAGAGAGGGTAAGCCAAGCGAAAAAGCAATCCTTACTTCACGCTGCGTTGACAGACCTATCCGTCCCCTTTTCCCTAAGGATATGCGTAATGACGTTTCCGTTGTTATGACAGTTCTTGCTGTTGAGCCTGACAATTCACCTGAAATCGCAGGTATGATTGCTACATCTATCGCTATTTCAATTTCAGATATTCCTTGGAATGGTCCTGTTGCAAGCATCAACGTTGGTCTTGTTGACGGCGAAATCGTTCTTAACCCTACACTTGAGCAGAGAGCTAAGACTGACCTCATTCTTACAGTTGCAGGTTCAGCTGAAAAAATCGTTATGATTGAGGCTGGTGCTAATGAAGTTCCCGAGGACAAGATGCTTGAATGTATCCTCACAGGTCATGAGGAAATCAAGAAAATGGTTGCTTTCATTGACGATATCCGCAAGGAAATCGGTAAGCCCAAGTTCACTTTCGAGTCTATGGACGTTGACCACGATATGTTTGATGCTATCGAGGAATTCGCTGCTGACCGTGTAAAGGTTGCTCTTGATACAAACGACAAGACAGTTCGTGATGCAAGACTTGCTCCGATTATTGATGATATTCACGCTAAGTTCGATGAAGTATATCCTGAAAAGATTGCTATGATCGACGAGTGCATCTACAAGCTCCAGAAGAAGATTGTTCGTGCATGGCTCTACGAGGGCAAGCGTGTTGACGGCAGAGGTATTGATGAAATCCGTCCTCTTGCTGCTGAGGCAGGCGTACTCCCAAGAGTTCACGGTTCAGGTCTTTTCACAAGAGGTCAGACTCAGGTTCTTACAATTGCAACTCTCGGCCCTGTAAGCGAGGCTCAGAGAATTGACGGTCTTGATGAAGAAGATACAAAGAGATATATGCACCACTACAACTTCCCTTCATACAGCGTAGGTGAAG
>CALFMA010000390.1 GCA_937880065.1 uncultured Ruminococcus sp. | reverse complement strand
AGCAGGTCTCGGTTCTATAGACGGTATTGTGCATAACGCTGCCAAACGAACAAGCAACGCCCACGCTGCTCCAAGCAGAAGTGCTGGCAGCAGATGCGTTTGGAGCAGCCCATGCGTTTTTGATGGTGGGAGGAACAACACCGTTTTTAATCGCAAGCACGGTGAGCATAGCCTCGATAGCTCCGGCCGCACCCAAGAGGTGGCCTGTCATTGATTTTGTGGAGCTTATCTTCACGTTTTCAGCTTCGTCACCGAAAGCAACCTTGATTGCAGTTGTTTCGTACTTGTCGTTGAGACCCGTTGAAGTTCCGTGAGCGTTGATGTAGTCCACATCGGAGGGAGTAAGTCCTGCCTCCTGCATTGCGATTTTCATGCCCATTCCCGCAGCTTCACCCGTAGGCATGGGAGATGTCATATGATAGCCGTCGCAGGTCGCTCCGTATCCGCCGATTTCAGCGTAAATCTTCGCACCTCTTGCCTTGGCGTGCTCGTACTCCTCAAGAACGAGGATACCGCTTCCCTCTCCGAGAACAAATCCGTTTCTCTCCTTATCGAATGGTACGGACGCTCTTGAGAGTTCGCCGCTTTTGGAGAGTGCCTTCATATTGGCAAATCCGCCGAGTGTGAATTCCTCATTTGTACTCTCGGTACCGCCTGCGATACAGACATCAAGATAGCCGTCCTTGATTTTGCGGAAAGCCTCGCCGATAGCGTGGGTAGCAGTTGCACAGGCAGAGGAAATATCAAAGTTTGCACCTCTGAAACCTGTTTTCATAGCAATTGTACCTGAAGCCATATTGCTTATCATCATTGGGATATAGAAAGCGGAAACACGTCCCGGACCTTTCTCCTGATATTTTTCATATTCGGAAATTGTAAGGTCAATGCCGCCGATACCTGAACCAACAAGAACGCCTGCTCTGTAGCAGTCAACGTCGGAGAAGTCTGTACCTGCATCAGCCATAGCCTCGTGAGCCGCAACAACAGCGTATTTTGTGAAAGTATCCATACGCTTTGCCTCTTTTTTATCGAAGCAGCCCTTTACATCGTAGTAAGCCGTTTCGTCGAAATCACGGACGATACCTGCGATTTTAACGCCTGTTTTTTCCGTATCAAAAGCGTCAATATAGGTAAATCCAAGCTTATTAGCCTTGATTCCCTCCCAGAATTTCTCAACGCCTGTGCCAAGGGGAGTAACTGCGCCCATACCTGTGATAACAACTCGTCTGCTCATAAATTTTATCATTTTCCTTTCTGTGTGCGTTTTAATTCCTTAATTGTTCGGAATGAAATATACCAAACAAAGGGAATAATTCTGTATTTTTTAGGGGTTCCCTGAATTACATTGAAAGTCCGCCTGAAATTTCAATTACCTGTCCTGTTCTTATCAAATGAGGATTCTCTATTCCAATATATCCGCTGCTTTCCGCCTTATGCTTGGTCTCTTTGTTCATCAGCTCTCCAATAATAGGTTCAGCCGCACTGATTGGTATGGCATAACCCATTCCCTCTACCATGCTTCCGCCGATTTTATTGGAATTGATTCCGATTACTTCTCCATTTGAATTTATTAGCGGTCCGCCACTATTACCTGGATTTATTGCAGCATCTGTTTGAATAGCTGTATATGCTGTTCCATCTGCTATAACTTCTCTATTAACAGCACTAACAATTCCACTTGTTACAGAATAATCCATTCCTACAGGACTTCCAATTGCCATTGCAAATTCTCCAACTTGAACAGAATTAGAATTACCAAGTTCAGCAGCAACAAGTCCAGTTTTATCAATTTTTATAACAGCTAAATCTGTTTGTTCATCTGTTCCTATAATTTTGGCTTCATAAGGTGTTTCATCATTATATAAATATACACATACTTTAGTTGCTTCTGAAACTTGGTAGTATATAGAAGAA
>CALFMA010000389.1 GCA_937880065.1 uncultured Ruminococcus sp. | reverse complement strand
AATAATGTAAATCAATAAAGGTACCATCTTTATCAAAAAGCACTGTTTCTATAATTGTGTTTATATCTTCTTCGCTCATCTGTGCACAGTCTGCACAGATAACAGGTACCTTGTGAAGTCTTTCTATCTCTTCTTTTGTCTTTATGGCACTTTCGCCATCAGGGTTTGTACTGTTTACAAGTACGATAAAAGGTTTGTTTATTTCCTTAAGCTCGTTTATAGAGCGATTTTCAGCTTCTATATAGCTGCTTCTTGGTATGTCGGTGATGCTTCCATCGGTTGTCACCACCACTCCTATAGTTGAGTGCTCACATATAACTTTTTTTGTGCCGATTTCTGCAGCTTCAGCAAAAGGTATCTCTTCCTCAGTAATTTCTGGCAAAGGCTTTTCCTTTTTAATCTTGCCTTCTTTGATCAGCCGCTGTTTTTCAGTTTGAATCTGCCGGTACAGTTCTTCGCCCGTTCCTTCTTCCGGTCTCTGCTCAACGAGCTTGCCTTGAATTGCATATTGCAGAATACTTGCCTTTAACTGTTCGGGGGTCATTCTGTTACACCTCCCGGCAGCAATGCTTCCAGCTCTGCAAGCACCTTGTCGATTTCGGCATTGAGGGCGGTTCGTCTTTCCTGATACTCTCTGATCGTGTCGAGAGGATCGAGAACTTCTTCTTCCTCGTGAGGATAACCGCAGAGATCAATATTGCATCCCTGTTCATTCAGCAGATAATCAGCGGTAAATTTCTGTGCCTTGAAATATTCGCCGTCGGGAATTACCTCTCTGTTGTTCCACCAAGCAATACAATCATCGAAGTGCTTCAGCTCCATCGGCTTGGTCTTGGAAAAGTGCTTTCTGTCAGACGGAATATCCACTCTGTAGAACCATGTTTCTGTTGTCGGCTTTGTGTTATCGAAGAACAACAGATTGGTGGTAATGGAAGTATAGGGGCTGAACACAGAGCCGGGCAGTCTGACAACGGTGTGCAGATTAAACTCGCCAATGAGCTTTTTCTTGATGTTCACTTTCGCATTGTCCAGACCGAACAGGAAACCATCCGGCACGACAACGGCGGCTCTGCCGTTTTTCTTCAAACGGTACAGGATAACCGACATAAACAGATCGGCGGTCTCGGAGCTTGCCAGATCATCGGGGAAGAAGCCCTGAATGGACTTGTCCTCATGTCCGCCATAGGGAGGGTTCATCAAGATAACATCGAACTTATCCGCATCTGTATAGTCCAGCAGATTATGCTTCAACGAGTTCATGTGATAGATGTTGGGAATTTCAATATCATGCAGTAGCATATTTGTTACGCAGAGCAGATACGGGAACGGCTTTTTCTCGATTCCGTAAATGCTGTCATCAAGCTGCTTTTGAGCAGAAGTATCGGTTACTTGTTTGGATAACTGCCCAAGCCAGGAAGTGATGAAGCCGCCTGTGCCGCAAGCGAAGTCAGCCATCTTTTCGCCAAGCTTCGGCTGGATCATCAACGCCATAAACTCTGTGACAGCTCTCGGCGTGTAAAACTCACCGGAGGAACCGGCAGACTGCAATTCACGCAGGATTTCCTCATAAACAAAACCGAAAGCATGACTTTCCTTTACGTCATCAAATTCGATTTCGTCAATGACATCAATGACCTGACGGAGATAAACGCCGTCTTTCATATAGTTGTTGGCATCTTCAAAGGTCGATTTCACGATTGCTTTCTTGATCGGAGTATCGGGGGTAACCTTGATACCCTCATAGATAACCGTGTCGCCTTCTTTTACATCATTGCCTTTCAGCACCGGGAACAGAGTGTTGTTGACGAAATTCAGCAGCTTGTCTCCGGTCATAGCATGACCGTTGCTGTCTGCCTTCGCCCAATTTCTCCATCTGAGGTCTTCTGGAATGATGGATTCGTAGTCATCCTCATTCAGTTCCCAGTCATCTTCTTTGGCATCGTATACTTTCAAGAAAAGCATCCATACCATCTGCTCAATTCGCTGAGCATCGCCGTTGATACCTGCGTCCATGCGCATAATATCACGGATTCTTTTTATAAAACCTGACTGCATAGCCATAGTTAACTTACCTCTAATTCATAAATGTGCGCTTCAAGTTCCTTAATAGCAGCCTCATACAGAGCCTTACCGCCAAACAGCTTTACGATCTTTGCTGGCTTTCCAAAT
>CALFMA010000388.1 GCA_937880065.1 uncultured Ruminococcus sp. | reverse complement strand
ATTATTAAAAACGTGTATGCAGATGGTGCTGTCGGCGGCCTGGATAGCAAGGGCGTTGCAAACAAGTATCTCTTCAACTTCTGTATGATGCCAACCGTCATAGTTTGCATCAAAGGTGTCGCATACAGCTTTTACTGTTTGAAATTGCATACCTGCAAGCTGAGGCATTACTGCAAAGTTGCTTACAAAGACAGCAGCGGATACAGCAGCAGCAATCAGTTTCTTTCTGTTCAAAATAAATCATCCCTTCATAAAAAATCTTCTTGTCAGCAATGGTGTCATATTCACATCACATTACTGACTTTTTTTGTGTATTTCGTATTCGTTAATTACATTATACACCATTCGCACACCATTCACAACCCACAATTTGCAGAAAAGGTGGATATTTTGAAGATGTTTTCCTTGATTTTTTTCAAAATATGTGATATAATAAAATAATAAAAGAGCAATATATAGCGGTTTAATAGCAACATATGACTAAAAAATGGCAAAAAGTGATTGTTTTTATTAATTTTCAGTAACAAAACATTGTTCATTTATTGCTATTACCCGAAATTTTGGTGTAAATTCATTTTTATACGGGGGTGATTTTATGCAGAAAAAACCTATGATTGGTGTTATTGTCGGCAGAGCCTATGAGTCGGTACAAAAGGTAATGCTGGAGGGAATTATTGCACAGGCGGAAAATTACGGCTATAACGTATCGGTTATTTCAAATATCCACAACCTTTCATATCTTGAATATTTCGCAAATATAGAAGTTGAAAACAAGATTTATGAATTGCTGTATTCCCCACGGTTTGACGGAATTATTCTTATGGCGGAAACAATTTCCGAAAAGGATATACGCCCTATGATTCTTGAAAGACTGGGACAGCTTGATATTCCTGTGGTGATTGCAGGTGAAAATATCGAGGGATTTATCTGCGTAAACAATGACATACGTGAGGATTTTCGGGGAATTGCACGTCATCTTATAGAGATTCACGGCTATACGGATATTGATATGCTTACGGGACAATCAGAATTCGCCACATCTCATGAGAGAGTGCAGGGGGTAAGGGATATTTTCGAAGAAAAGGGCATATCATTTCCCGATGAAAAAATAATCTACGGCAACTATTGGATAAACACAGGTGAAACCCTTGCAGAAGAATATCTGAAAGGCACAAGAAAGATGCCGCAGGCGGTTATCTGTGCCAATGACTTTATGGCTTATGGTCTTATTGATAAGCTATTTGAAAATGGCATAAAGTTCGGTAAAGATATCTCTGTGGTGGGTTATGAATACGTGGGCGAAAGATACTACCACCACCCAATACTTACAACATATTCCCGAAATCGTGCCAATGTAGGTGCAAAGGCTGTAAGTATCCTCAATAATCTCATAACCGACGAACCTGTGGAGGATATTTCCATTGACGGCTGTATGGTTGCAGGTGAAAGCTGTCCATGCGGAAGTGATAAAAGCTTTATTATGACGGAATTGCAGACTGTACGCCGTATTCAGTTCTATAACAATATGACAATGTGCGGAAATTTTGAACATCAGCTTGCAATGTGCCGTTCTATGAGCGACTATATACGTGCTTTGCAGGATTATTCCTATCTTATAAGAGATGTAAGCGGCATATACCTTTGCCTTTATGAAAATTGGTCTGAACTTAAAGAAAAAGCCGATTTGAATAAAAACTCCAATGATGAAATGATGACGTTATACCGCATTATAAGTCCTGTTCAGATTTCCTCTGACCCCTATTACTATACAAGAAGAATGCTTTTTCCCGATGACCTCCCCGGTTCGGGAGATAAAAAATACCTCTACTTCGTACCGATGTTTTCAAACGGCATTGAAATCGGATATTTTATATTCCAGTATACCAAACCCGACGGCTACGACACTGTTGCAATAGGCTGGATAAACTCAGCTGTAAATGCCCTCAATGTGCTTCGTATGAAAAATGACATCAATGAACTGCTGGAATACAACAATCTTTCCGCATTCAGAGATACGGCAACGGGTATGTATAACCGTGAGGGACTTATCCGTGAGCTGTCAAATGCCCTTTCAAAAGCGGAAAAATCAGATATGGTATCGGCTGTTATGCTGAAAACACGTATCCTTGAAGATGAAATAAGAATTGACGAAAAAAGCAGTTCAATCAAGCTTGACATTGAGGCGGCTGAATGTATGCGTAAGCTTTCCCTTAACAAAAATGCAATCTGTGCAAAGCTTTCCGACAAGCAGTTCGTATATATTATAATTGGTAATCACAATGAGGATTATCACGAAAAAATCTCCGACAGGCTCCATAGTCTGATTTATCACTCTCCTGTTTACAAATCCGCAAAGGAAACGGAGAATATTCTCATAAGCAGTATGACAATTGCTGCGGCTGATGCAGTTCCCGAAGATATTCTGCGGTCACTTTCCGAGGAAATAACCAAAAAGACCACCAATGCAAGCTACCTGCGGAAATCGCAGGGATTTAACGAATTCAACTCTATCAGAATGGCAATGTATAAGCACCCAGAGAAAAAATGGGACGCTGAAAATGAATGTCGTGATA
>CALFMA010000387.1 GCA_937880065.1 uncultured Ruminococcus sp. | reverse complement strand
GTGTGTTCTTTGATCACGATAAAGGAAAAACAGTTTCTTCAGGTAAATATTTGTTTAGCGCAAGAATTATTCCTTATCGCGGTTCTTGGCTTGATTTTGAATTTGATGCCAAAGATTTGGTTTATGCAAGAATCGACCGCCGCCGTAAGTTGCCGGTAACTTCGGTTTTGTATTCGTTGTATTCAAAAGAAACAATTGAAAAAATTGCAAAGCTTGAAAAAGACGGTATTATAAAGGGCTACAGCGTTATTCTTGATGACGACAAATACGATAAATCCATTGTTCAGGCAACAATTCAGCTTAAAGTCACTCCCCAGCGTGACTGCGGCTTTGACGATATTGCAAAGACAATTATGATGTATGAGCAGGTTGACAGCGTAAGCCTTATGTCATCGGGTGCATATGATCTTTCCGTTGAAGTGAGAGGAAATAATCTCAAAGATGTGGCTCTGTTCGTTTCCGAGCGACTTGCTACAATTGAGGGAATTCTCTCTACATCAACTCACTTCATTCTGAAAAAGTATAAGGAAAAGGGCATCTTCATCGACAGCGATGAAGTAGACGAAAGGGGACTGTGTTAAGTGATAGATTACGAAAAGGTACTTTCAAACAGGGTTAAAAATATAAAACCATCGGGAATTCGCCGATTTTTCGACATTGCTTCAACTATGGAGGGTGTAATTTCCCTTGGTGTCGGTGAGCCTGACTTTTCAACTCCTTGGGCAATCCGTAAGGCTGCTATCAAGGTGCTGGAGCGTAAGCAGGTTGTATACGGACCTAACCTCGGTATCGCTCCTCTGCGACAGGCAATTGCCGATAAATTGAAGAAAACTCACGGTGTTGAGTATAATCCCGACAATCAGATTATCGTTACTGTAGGCGGTTCTGAGGCTATTGACCTTGCAATCAGAGGTATGATTGACCCCGGTGATGAGGTGCTTGTGGTTGAGCCGTGTTTTGTATGCTACGCTCCCCTTGTGGAACTTGTAGGCGGTGTTGCTGTGCCTGTTCCCACACGTCTTGAAAATAACTTCAAGCTTACGGTGGAGGATTTGAAAGATAAGGTTACTGACCGCACAAAGCTCCTTATACTGCCATTCCCCAACAATCCCACAGGTGCAATTATGACTCGTGAGGATTTGGAGCCTATTGCTGATTTCCTCCGTGGAACTGATATTATGGTGCTTTCCGATGAAATTTACTCGGAACTGACATACGGCAGAAAGCATTTTTCAATTATCGAACTGCCTGATATGGCAGAGAGAACTATCTATGTCAACGGCTTTTCAAAGGCATACGCAATGACAGGCTGGAGATTGGGATATGTGGCTGCTCCCGAACCTATAGTTCATCAGATTTTCAAAATTCACCAGTACGGCATTATGTGCAGCCCCTACATCAGCCAGAATGCGGCAATTGAGGCTCTCACCAACTGTGATGAAGAAGTTGCGGCTATGGTCAAGGAGTACAATACCCGCCGAACATATCTTGTAAATGAATTTAACCGACTTGGCTTGACCTGCTTTAGTCCCGAGGGGGCATTTTACGTTTTCCCCTGCATAAAGAGTACAGGTCTTTCCAGTGAGGAATTCTGCGAAAGACTGCTCTTTGAGGAGAAAGTGGCAGTTGTTCCCGGAAGTGCATTCGGCGACTCGGGAGAGGGCTATATAAGAATTTCCTACGCATATTCGCTGAAACACCTTATGGAGGCTATTTCACGAATTGAGAAGTTCATAAATAGCCTTGGAGGCGAGAAAAATGAGGGTTAAGGCTGCGGCAAAAATTAATCTTGCCCTTGATGTTACGGGAAAACTGCCCAACGGCTACCACACTTTAGAAAGTGTATTCCAGACTGTAGGGCTTTATGACGAGGTTTCCGTGGAACTGACAAAGGAGGGAATTTCCCTTAGCTGTGAAGTTCCCGAAAACTTTGCGGAGTCTGATGAAATCCCCTGCGATGAACGGAATATAGCATATAAAACGGCTAAGAAGTTCTTTGAGGAAAATGGGATTGACTCAGGCTGCCGTATTCACATCAAAAAGGGAATCCCCTCACAGGCAGGAATGGGTGGAGGAAGTACCGATGCGGCAGCTGTGATTTACTGCCTTTCAAAGCTTACGGGAAAGAGTTTTTCTGCTCCCGAAAAAATTGGTGCAGATGTGCCGTTTTTCCTCACAGGTGGTACGGCATATGTTGAGGGAATTGGCGAGAAAATTACGCCCATAGCTGATTACAGCGGAAAAATCCTCGTTATTGCAAAGGGAAAAGAGGGAGTTTCCACCGTTGAGGCATATGATGCGGTAGATGCTCTTGAAAATCCCGTTCACCCCGATGTTCAGGGACTTGTAAAGGCAATTTCTGACAATTCCGATGAGGTTTACAGCTGTATCGGCAATCTTTTCGAGGAGGCAATTCACCTTGACGAGGTTGCGGATATAAAGGCGAAAATGGCTGAAAACGGAGCATTGGCGGCTTGTATGACAGGCAGCGGCTCGGCAGTTTTCGGAATTTTTGATACATATGAAAAAGCCGCAGACTGTGCGGATAAGCTGAAAGCCTGCGGATACTTTGCACAGACCTGCGAAACGGTCAGCAAGGCATTTGAAATTATAGAATAATAATACCAATCCCTAAAACAACAATAGACAAATCTAATGCATAAATGATGTATGTCATCTTTGTCTACTAACATTTTAGGGATTGGTATAACATTTTAGGGATTGGTATAAATATGGCGGTAGAAGTCAAAATCTACCGCCTTTTTTCGTTATATCAATTTTCTTTCGTCGCAATACTCACATTCAAGCAAGGTTTCATCGCCGCTGAAACGGAAACTCTTTGGCAGATATTCCTCGTGATTGGTGATGCACTTGGGATTGTCACAGCGGACTCCGCTGTAAACCTTACCCTTTAATGTTTCAGAACCACCGTTTTCACCGAGAATTGTGAGAATTAATGCCATTCTTGCGAATACGCCGTATTTTGCCTGTGTGAAGTACATTGCACGGCTGTCCTCGTCAACTTCAACAGTAATTTCATCAACACGTGGCAGCGGATGAAGAACTATCATATCCTTTTTGGCAAGGAGCATTTTCTCCCTGTCAAGAACATATGTGTTTTTCTGTGCTAAGTATTCCTCACGGCTTGCAAATCGCTCCTGCTGAATACGTGTCATATAAAGAACATCAAGACTGCCGATTACCTCGTCAAGAGCGTCAACTTCCTCAAATGTACTGCCGTTAGCTGTGATAATATCCTTGATGTATGCAGGCATTCTCAATTCGGGAGTTGAAATGAAGATGAACTTGTTGCCCTCAAACATACTGAGTGCCTTGCAGAGAGAGTGAACTGTTCTGCCGTTGATAAGGTCACCGCAAAGTCCGATTGTAAGTCCGCAGAGAGTATTTTTCTCAATTTTAAGCGTGAGCAGGTCTGTGAGAGTCTGTGTGGGGTGGAGATGACCGCCGTCACCTGCGTTGATTACGGGACAATCCGCACTTATTGAAGCCGCCTTAGCCGCACCTGCAACAGGGTGACGCATTACGAGAATATCCGCATAGCTGCTGACAATTTTCGTTGTATCCTTGATAGTTTCGCCCTTAGCTACAGAGGAATTGGCAGGATTGTCAAAGCCTATGATACGTCCTCCAAGGCGGAGCATTGCCGTCTGGAATGACATCTGAGTTCTTGTGGACGGCTCATAGAAAAGAGTTGCCATAATTTTTCCGTCACATTCGTGGGCGTAATCCTGTGGATTTTCCTTGATTTTCACTCCAAGGTCAACAAGCTTTGTCCACCAGCTTACAGGGAAATCGCTTAAATCAATAAGGTGCTGATATTCTGACTGCATAATTTTTACCTCCGTTTATGTATGGGATTCCCCGAAAACCGCAACACCAGCGAAATCAGCCTGTGAGGAAGATTTTCAGAGTTTCCCTATGTATCACAGAATTTTACTTCCGTTGATTATCAATTCAAATTTCAAGCCGAGAAATGCCGATGCTCTTTTGCACAAAATCATACGATTCATAAAAATCTCAAAATACTCCATTACAGAGGAAATTTCCGTGTCAATCTGCAATTCCAGTATAAGAGTTTTTCTGTCCTCGCTGAAGCTTACCCCCGACATTACAACGGCATAATTAACTCTGTCGTGAATGTCAAAGGTTGTAAGGTCGGTATTTCTCACACGGCTGCGGCGAACATCTGCCTTGTCGGCAATAATCATAGCGGCGGAAATAGCGTCAAGAGGCTGAGCCGTTCCCTCGTCGTGATTGCCAATAGCCGCAATAATTGAGCATATTTCGCTTGCGGGCATACTGAGATTATCCAGCAGGCGGAATGCCATAACCGCACCGCTTTGTGCGTGGTCAATTCTGTTGATTACGTTGCCGATGTCGTGCATAATGGAGGCTATTTTCGCAAGCTCCACCGTCCTTTCATCGTAACCGAGAGTTTCAAGAATCATTTCAGCCGTTGCCGCTACTCGCTCAACGTGGGGAAATGAATGTTCCGTATATCCCATAGCTTCAAGAGTTTTATCTGCACGGCGGATATACTCCATAATATCGGGATTTTGCTTTATATACTTATAAGTTACAAGACTTGCCATAACTGCCCCCTTTAATTGAAGTAAACTTTATACCATACGAGGAATATGAAAATCGTCCATATTCTTCGGCTGTTGTCAGCTTTTCCGTTTTTGTGGTCGTCAAGCAGCCTGATAAGCGGCTCTGTGTTGAAAAATTCCGCCGCAATTTCGCTTTCAAAGGCTTCACGGACAATGCCGTAATACTTATCCTCTTTCAGCCATACCCTTATAGGCACGGGAAATCCCAGCTTTTTCTTAGCCGCAGTTTTCGCCATACTGTCGGGAGTATCCATTTTCGCCGCAAGACGCATTGCATATTTCGTTATATATTTTGTATCATCGGTTCTGTTGCTGTGAGTTACACGGTATTTCGTGGGAATTTGCTCCGCCAACGCCATAACTTCCTTATCGAGGAACGGCACACGGAGTTCCAGAGAATTCGCCATACTCATTTTGTCAGCTTTAAGCAGTATATCCCCTGCCATCCACATATGGAGGTCGAGATACTGCATTTTCGTCACGTCGTCCTTTCCCTTTACACGGCTGTAATAGGGCTTTGTAAGCTCCATTGGGTGGGGTGCGTCAGTCTTTATTTTCAAAAGATTTTTACGCTCCTCCGCCGAGAAAATAAAGGCATTTCCGATAAATCGCTCCTCAACGGTCTTACCCTTACGCACAAAGAAATTCACACCACGCTTTGCAGGGAGTTTCTCCGCAGCCTTGCCGATTGCCCTGCGGATTGGCATAGGCAGCTTATCGTAAAGCGTGCCGTCAGGGTCGCTGTACACGTTATATCCGCCGAAAATTTCATCTGCACCCTCTCCCGAAAGCACAACTTTCAGCTTTTCAGAGGCGATATTGCACACAAAATAAAGGGCAACCGCCGAGGGGTCAGCAAGGGGTTCGTCCATATGATACTGGATTTTTTCAAGGCTCCCCCAGTATTCTTCGGGAGTTATAACCTTGCTTGTATTTTCCTTGCCGATAGCCTTGGAAAATTCCTTTGCCCAGCCGATTTCGTTGTATTTTTCATCATCGCCGAATCCCACGGTAAAGGTCTTGTCAACCTCAGCCACAGCTGCCGCATAACTTGAATCTACGCCGCTTGACAGGAATGAGCCAACTTCAACATCGGCTATTTTATGGGCATTTACGGAATCCTTAAAGGTTTCCGAAATACGCTTTACCCAATCTTCAAGAGCAGGCTTTTCATCAGCGTTGAAATTCACATCCCAATAACGCTTAATCTGCAATTTACCGTCCTTTAAGGTAAAATAATGGGCAGGCATAAGCTTGTAGACGTTCTTGAAAAATGTTTCATTTGTCGGGGAATACTGAAATGTGAGATAGTTTTCAAGTGCCGTTGTGTTCAGTTCCTTTTTGAAATGGGGATGAGGGAGAAAGCTTTTGATTTCCGAGCCGAACATAAAGGTTTTCCCCATTACAGCGTAATACATAGGCTTTATTCCAAAGAAATCCCTTGCACCGAAAAGCTCCTGCTTATTCTTGTCCCAGATTACAAACGCAAACATTCCCCTGAGCATATTCAGAAGCTTATCACCGTACTCCTCATAACCGTGTACAAGAACCTCAGTATCAGTGTTTGTACGGAAATTGTGACCCGCTTTAATCAGCTTTTCACGTATGCTCCTGTAATTGTAGATTTCGCCGTTGAACACAATTACAAGTGAACCGTCCTCATTGAAAATAGGCTGGTCCCCCTGAGAGCTTACGTCAATTATGCTGAGTCTTCGGTGTCCGAGGGCAATACTGCTGTCGATATACT
>CALFMA010000386.1 GCA_937880065.1 uncultured Ruminococcus sp. | reverse complement strand
TTCTGCGCGACGCCGAGACCGGAAAGATCATCCACGACATGTCCGAAGACGACGGTGCGGACTTCACTCTCTGCAAAGGCGGACGCGGCGGCTGGGGCAACCGACATTTCGCAACCCCCACCCGTCAGGTGCCTATGTTTGCCAAGGGCGGAACGCGCGGCGACGAGCGCGACGTTGTCCTCGAGCTCAAGATGCTCGCGGACGTCGGACTTATCGGATACCCGAGCGTAGGAAAATCCTCTCTTCTCTCGAAGATCAGCGCGGCTAAGCCCAAGATCGCTGACTATCATTTCACGACGCTCTCCCCCAACCTCGGAGTCGTAAAGACCCCCGGAGGCGGACGCGGCTTCGTTGCCGCCGACATTCCCGGACTTATCGAGGGTGCAGGTGACGGAGTAGGTCTTGGCCATGAGTTCCTCCGCCACGTTGAAAGATGCCGTCTGATTGTCCATGTTGTGGACGTTTCGGGCATTGAGGGACGTGACCCAAAGGATGATTTCCGCATAATCAATCAGGAGCTTGCAAAGTTCGATGAGGAACTTGCAACCCGTCCGCAAATCGTTGCCGCTAATAAATCTGATATGGCAACTGAGGAGCAGATTGAGGAATTCCGCAGCTTTATTGAAGAACAGGGAATGGATTTCTTCTGCATTTCAGCGGCTACAACACAGGGTACTCACGAGCTTGTTATGAAAATTGCCGAGGTACTCGAAACTCTGCCGCCTATAAAGGAATACGAAGCAGAGCCTATTCCGCAGGAAGAACTTGACGATATGCTTGGCGTTGGCAAGAAGTTTGAAATTACCGAGGAGGACGGCGTTTACTACGTTGAAGCACCTTGGATGCAGCCAATTATGCGTACTGTTGACCCCGAGGATTACTCATCACTCCAGTACTTCCAGCGTGTTCTCATAAATTGCGGAATTATTGCAAAGCTTGAAGAAATGGGCATTCAGGACGGCGATACCGTAAATCTTGAAGGCTTTGAGTTTGACTTCATATACTAAGAGGGACATATGACGGAACGTGATGTAAATATGTACAGCCCCCTAACCCTTGCATTTTTAGGGGACAGCGTATATGATACCCTTGTGAGGGAAAAGCTGTTGAGAAGTGCAAATATGCCTGCTTCAAAGCTTCATTCCGCAAAGATTAAGCTTGTCTGTGCGGAATTTCAGTCAAAGGCATATGATGTGATTTCCGAGGTTTTAACCGAAAAGGAAATGGCGGTGCTTAAAAGGGGCAGAAATGCCACGGGAAATAATGTTCCCAAACACGCAGAGGCGGCGGAATACCGCAGAGCAACTGCTGTTGAATGTCTTTTTGGATATTTATACCTGCTGAGCGATATGGAGCGAATTGCTGAATTATTCGACATTGCTATGCAGGATGTTGATATAAACGAAATAATCGGTAACTGATACCGAGAGATAAAGGAGAGCTGAAAAATGTCAGGTCATTCAAAATGGAATAATATTAAGCGTAAGAAAGAAGCTACCGACGCTGCAAAGGGTAAAATCTTTACAAAAATCGGCAGAGAAATTACTGTTGTTGTAAGAGAGGGCGGCCCTGACCCAAACAATAACAGCAAGCTCCGTGACCTTATCGCTAAGGCAAAGGCAAATAACGTGCCAAACGATAACATTGAGCGAGTTATCAAGAAAGCGGCAGGCGGCGAAGATAAGAACAACTACGAAAATATGGTATACGAGGGCTACGGTCCAAACGGAGTTGCTGTAATCGTTGAGTGCCTTACTGATAACAAGAACCGTACAGCAGGCGATGTCCGCCACTATTTCGATAAATTCGGCGGAAATCTCGGCACAACAGGCTGTGTATCCTTTATGTTCACAACAAAGGGCATTGTTATTCTTGAAAATAACGGTCTTGACGAGGATGCAGTTATGGAAGATGTATTTGAGTGCGGCGGTGATGATTTCGATATCACAGAGGAAACAGTTGAAATCGAGTGTGCTCCCGAGGCTCTCCACGAGGTGAGAGAGGGACTTACAGCAAAGGGTTACAACGTACTTTCCGCTGAAACAGACCGTATTCCTGCAAATTATACAGCACTTACAGATGAGGAGCATATCAAGAAGATGAATCTTCTCCTTGAACATCTTGAAGATAACGACGATGTTCAGAATGTTTACCACAACTGGGAGATGCCTGAGGAAGAATAATCAGGATTATTAAGCGGACATTGCAATATTGCTCTGTCCGCTTTTCATTGAGGTGAACTATGGCTATTACTCTTGAAAAATTTACGAAATCAGATAATAAATTGCTGAAAAAGCTCTATATATCGGCATTTCCTATAGAGGAACGGTGTCCCTATTTCATAATGATGAACAGGGAGAAAAGAGGGAAATCCGAAATGCTCGTGGCAAGGGATAAGGGCGAATTTATCGGTTTTGCCTATATGGTATGCGACAAAAAGCTTGCGTATATCTTTTATCTTGCCGTTGAGGGTTCAAAAAGAGGTCAGGGCTACGGCACGAAAATAATTGACGCCCTCAAAGAAAAATACAGGGGCAGACGGCTTTTTCTCGCAAGGGAGCAGCTTGACAAATCCGCTGAAAACTATGAGCAGAGGGTTAACAGGCATAATTTTTATCTTAATTGCGGCTTTGAGGACTTGCCCTGCTGCATAAAAGAGGGTCCTGTTGTATATGATGTAATGGGCATTGGCGGAAATGTCACAGCTGAGGAATACCACAGCCTTATTAAGGATTGGGCAGGAATATTGCTGAAAATCGTTGATATGAAGATTATTGAAAAGCAGGTGTAAGAATGAGCGTTGAAATCAAAAAAATCAAATCCTATCCTGAACTCCGAAAAATAGCGGTTCTTGCTGATGAGATATGGCACGAATGCTATGGGGAATTGCTGGGACAGGGGCAGGTTGACTATATGGTGGAAAAATTTCAGTCCCTTGACGCAATGACGGAGCAGATTGAGTTTCAGAAGTATACTTATCTGTCAGTTTGTGAAAATGGGGAACTTTGCGGGTATTTGGGCATAAAACCCGAAGATGACGACAGACTTTTCCTCAGCAAATTTTACCTGCACAAGGACTATCGGGGCAGGGGAATTGCCACCGCAATGATGAATTACATCTTTGATGAGGCACGTAAAATTGGGAAAAAACGTGTGTATCTCACGGTAAATAAGCACAATTACCACGCAATAGATGTATACAAGAAAATCGGTTATACCGTTGCGGATACAGCTGTTACAGACATTGGCGGCGGCTATGTAATGGACGATTATATAATGGAGCGTGAGGTTAAGGAGTAAATATGGGAATTACAGAACTTTTGCTTTTATCTCTCGGACTTGCAATGGACGCATTTTCCGTGTCCGTGTGCAAGGGACTTAGCATGAAGAAAATCGACTACAAGGGAGCCACAGTTACAGCCTTATTTTTTGGCGTATTTCAGGGACTTATGCCCCTTATCGGTTATTTCCTCGGCAGCCGCTTTGAGAAATTCATAAGTACATACAGCCATTGGATAGCCTTTATTCTTCTGGGATTTATCGGCGGAAAAATGATATATGAGGTTATAAAGGGCGGCGATGAGGACAGCGTAAGCGGCGAATATAAGCTTGATTTAAAGGAACTTTTTGTCCTTGCCATTGCCACAAGTATTGACGCTCTTGCGGTGGGAGTTATCTTTGCGGCACAGAAAACAAACCTTATCCTTTCCGTGTCGGTAATTGCCGCAATTACTTTTGTGGTATGCCTTGCAGGTGTTGTAATCGGCAACCGTTTCGGCAGCAAATATCAGAAAAAAGCGGAACTTGCAGGTGGAATCGTCCTTGTGATTATCGGCATAAAATTACTTATTGACGGACTGGTAAAATAATGAAAAATAAAGGGAATTTAAAAAAGCGGCTTATAATTTATGCTGTAATTGCTGTTGTTCTTGTGCTTTTCTGTAGTTGGCAGAACAATATGCTGACAGTTTCGGAATACACCTATAAATCGGACAAAATTTCCGAGGGATTCACCATTGTTCAGATTTCAGATTTGCACAATAAAAACTACGGTAAAAAGCAAAAGCGGCTTATAGAAAAAATATCCGCCCTTGAACCTGATATAATCGTAATTACGGGGGATATTGTTGATTCAAGGCATACCAATATTCCAAAGGCAGTTGAATTTGGCGAGGAAGCTGCGAAAATTACGAAAACATACTATGTGACGGGAAATCATGAACACCGTTTAAGCCGGCAGGAGTTTGAAAGTCTGATGAATGGTTTGAAGCAGGCAGGAGTTGTCCGACTTGTTGGTGATTGCCGTGATATTTCGTTGAATGGCGAAGATTTCAGGCTGACGGGATTTAACGGTAAAACCATTGCTGATATTGAGAATACCTGCCCGAAGCTTGAGGGAGATAAACTCAATGTGGTGCTTGCCCACGAACCGCAGTATATAGAGGATTACAGCACACATGGGAATATCGACCTTGTGCTGACAGGTCATGCCCACGGCGGACAGTTCCGACTGCCTTTTATCGGTGGAGTTTATGCTCCGGGGCAAGGGTTCAATCCCGAATATACCGAGGGTATGCACAAAATGGGCGATACTACAATGATAGTCAGCCGAGGAGTTGGCAATAGTGCTTTTCCTCTGCGGCTTTTCAACTATCCCGAAATTGTGAAAATTAATATAGAAAGTGAAAAGGCGGACGATTGATGTCCGCCTTTGATATTATTGAATATATCCGCCGTCCAAAATAGCTAATGGCTAAAGGCTAACAGCTAATGGCTTTTAGAATAACTGACGAAAAAAGCCGTATAGGCGAAAGAAAAAGCCTTTATAAAGACAAAAACCCCGACTCTGCTTGCGACAGAATCGGGGTTTGATTTTTATTGTGCCGCTGCCTGTCCTGCATCAGTTGCAGGTGGAGTTACAGGATAATAATTTGGGTCAGCTGTTGTAGGTTCAACTGTTTGATTTGTAACTATGGTATTCTGACAAAGCCATTCGCACCATTGCTTGTAATATGCCGCAAGAGGGTGAACACCGTCAGATGTGTATGCAGCTGTAAGTGCACCGTTTTCATCGTCATAAAGCTCATTTATGTCGATATAGAACACTTTTTTGTTATCCGCAAGACTTGCAAAAAGGCTGTTGAGATAGTTGATATTTGCGTTGTTGATAACATTTGATTCGGAATATGAAGCCACGTGGAGGTTAGCCTGTATGTAGATAATAGCGTCAGGCTGATGTGTTTTCAGTCGCTCAATAATCGCTCTGTATTTTGTCAGCGTAAACTGGAAATCGTTGCCAACCTCGTTAATACCAAGCATTACATAGACCTTGCCGAATTTGTTATTCTTTATAAGGTCATCAAAGCTTGCACCGTCAATTACTTCGTTGTCGATGTTGGAAGCTGACATACCGATTGAGCAGAAGAATTTGGAATTATTGAAAATTCCGTAATCCTGAATACCGACGGTACGTGAATCGCCAATGAAAAGAGCATCATTGAAATATGAAATATCGCTTTGGCTAAAAACAGGTACAGAATCGGTAGAAGATGAATTTTCGTTTGCATCAGCGGAATTGGCATTCCCGCCGTTATTTCCCTCTGCATCGACATTGGCGGAGCTGCTTACTGTCGGCGGTGGAAGTTCAACCTTCTTTTTAGCCTCTGCACTTTCTTTCCAGATTTTGTGGAAAATGAAAGGTGACGCAATAAAGCAGGTGAAAATAAGCAGTATGGTATATAAATTCTGTTTAGATTTTTTCATTTACGAATTTTCTCCTTTGACCTTGCGGAATATCTGAAAATCGTTCCGCCGTTTTGTTCACACATAAAATTAAATACGGATTTGTTTTTCTATTATCCGCATATCAGAAACGGAAATACATGAATACATCGTCCATTCCCATGTACATACAGTAAACCGCTGCCCAGAATACAGCGAGAAGCAGAACTGCACAGAATGGCGTGTTCTTTATCTTTTTATATATCATTTCGGGCAATCTTGTGGAGAAAATCACTCCTGCAATGAAGTATTTTCCGTAGATGTCCCAGTATTTCACGTAGTCATTTTCGTTGATAATAACATCGCTTTCCATTGAAATGCAGAAAAGCTTGTTGAAGTATACTCCCAAATCCCCGAAATCTTCAATGGCGAAAAGCAGCCATGTAAGGGGAATTGCGAGGAACATATAGAGATGACCGATAAGCTTGAATTCGTTGAGGAATTTGCCGATGAAAAATCGCTCAATCATAATGAGGGCGAAAAGCACAAGTCCCCAAAGAATGAAATTCCAGCTTGCACCGTGCCATACACCGGTTAAAAACCATACTACGGCAAGATTGAATACCGTTCTGCCGGTACCCTTGCGGCTTCCGCCCAG
>CALFMA010000385.1 GCA_937880065.1 uncultured Ruminococcus sp. | reverse complement strand
GTGCTTCGTCCTTGCGTTGGTATGGACAAGACGGAGATTATTGAAATTGCACGTAAAATCGACACATTTGAAACATCAATCGAGCCTTACGAGGATTGCTGTACTGTATTTACTCCCAAGCATCCCAAGGTTCGCCCACGTCTTGAAGATGTGGAAAAGGCACAGAACAGCTTTGATTTTGAGCCGCTTATTCAGAAAGCTGTTGAGGAAACAGAACTTAAAATTTTTGAGTACAATAAATAAAAAGCTATTATCTAAGATTGTCGAAAAAACTTTATTTTCTAAAACCGGGTTTCCAAAGGACACTGTCCTTTGGCGGAGTCCAGAGGCAGAGCCTCTGGCAGGGTATGGGACAGCGTCCCATGCAGAGCAAAGCTCTGCGATGCGTTCAAGCGCTCTGCAAGGGGTGAATTTTACAACAGTCCTGTGGACTGTTGTAAAAGAGGGGACGCTCTGCAAGAGAGAGCGTCCCCTTATTGAATTATTTTGTCTTTTTCGACAATTTCGAGGACACGTTAATTCGTGTCCTTTTTGTTTGACAAAACTGCAATCCATGATGATTATAATGCAAGCTGTGCGGAAAGTATTGCAAATTTTTTCAAAACAGGTATAATATAAATATCAGCTGAAACAAATGCAAAGGGGGAAATCCGTGAAAATACGACTTAATGTAAGCGATGAAAGATACGCAGAACTTGAACAGAAGCTTTTATCCGCAGGCTTTGAAATTGACGATGAAGCAGAACTGATAATCACGGAAAAAGAGCGATATTCCTCATTTATAGCCGTAAAGAATAAAAAAGGCGAAAAGCTCAGGCTTAAATCTGAGGAAATAATTTTCATAGAAAGCTTTGGTCATGATGTTGTGGTTCACAGTACGGACGGAGAGTCGTACTACGCTTACGACAGGCTATATCAGCTTTGCACCATATTGGACAATGAAAAATTTTTACGTGTGAGCAATTGTGCCATTATTGCAAAATCCCACGTGAAGAAAATCAAACCGTCACTTTCAATGAAATTCGTGCTTACAATGTCCGACGGTTCTCTTGTAGATGTTACACGGAGTTACTGCAATTCGTTCAAGGAATTTTTTGGAATTTAGGAGGGTAATTTATGTCAATATTAGGTTCTGTTATAATTTTTTATATAATATTCCTTATAGTTGTTGCGGTGATAATTTTTGCCGTTTATTCAAGCATTTATAAAAAGAAGATAAATAAAAAACTGGAGCAGAATGAAAGTACGGCTCACGTTTCTATGCTGCCCACGGAGAGTATCGGGAAAATAATTCTCATTGTTGGGGGAGTTGTATTTGCAATTTCTGTTATGTCGATGCTTTCAAACATATCCGCAAATGTTCAGAATACTCAGAATAATCTCAACAATACCATATCATCGCTCCAATGCGAAATCAGAGAATTAAAGGATATGGTTGAGGAGCAGAATTCAGAATTTATTATGTTTGAATGTGAATTAGGGGAAATCGACAACGCAAATCACACCGTCAACACAATGTTCAGATGTATTCCAAAAAAATCGGGAGAGGATACAAAAATCAGAATTACTGTGGGAAAGGATACCATAACTCTTGAAAAAAATGCTGATGGCATTTTCACAGGTGAAAAGCCGCTGCCGATGTTTGATAACAGCTATAGCAAAGTATGTGCGTCGATTGAAACAAACGGCGTCACATCTTCAATGTGGATTATGGAAAATGATTATTATTTTTTGAGTGACGTATGCCTGCCGCAGTTGGAGAATTTACAAGGCTTGAACTATAATTTCGGCAAGAACAGTTTTTCTCTGAGCGGTACTTATTATAATGGGGGAATTTCAAATTATTCGGGGGCTATTATAACCGATAAGCGTATGGATGAACTCAATGATATAAAGGTGACATTCAGCGTTAATGGTGAAATTGTCAAGGAAATTGAAATTACCGAATTGTTTACGGATATAAATGAAAAAATTCCTGCAAAGACGGGGGATTCGGTGATAGTTGAAGCTGTGGGAACTGACAAATACGGATATACTCACAAAAGACTGCTTCTTGAAACAGATTCAGAGGGTTCACAATCGTGGAGTGAAGCCGATAGTATTTATGACGAAAACGGAAATCTTCTGAACGAATTTAATTACTAATAGTATAATAGAATAATTATATACGAACAGGCGGTTATACTGCCTGTTTATTTTGTGGTAAAATAACAGCGAAGGTTTGTAGCAATTTACTAAAAAATGTGCCGAAATTTGTACGTCTGAGGGAATGTCGGTGGAAAATAGGGGATAATACTTGACATAATTGCGGAAATAGTGTATAATAGAGTATCATAGAATAGGTGTATTGTGACAAAATATAAACCTTTTCTTTGTGCAAATTTTCCTGCGGAGGCGACAACGACCGATGAACAATAAAGAAAATAATGACATCTTGGATAATAAAGGCAGCGATGAAGCTTCTGCGAGAGCTGAAAAAATCAAGGCAATCCGTGAATCCCTGCGTAAAACCGAGGATGCAGCTCAGATACAGACAGAGAATGCAGCTGAGGCAAATGCCGCTGCTATGGGTATTCAGCCACAGGAAACTGTGAAAGCTGCGGCTGAAAACAGTCAGCCCGTCGGGGAACAACTCCCGAAACTGAAACCTTTGAAAAAGGCTGCTGCTGTTGCTGAAACTGCTCAGCCAAATGCGGAAATTCCAAATGCGGAAATGCCGAAAAAGAAGAAAAAAGGCAAGAAAAAGAAGAAAAAGAAACCGTTAAAACGCAGAGTACGTGAGCTTTTCCCCGAAAAGGGCGACAGCGCAGCTGAAATAATCAGAAAAATCGTATTCCTTATTTCTATTATTGCTATTATTGTGTGCGGCTATATGGTTGCGGATTACTATCTCGACCTGTGGAGAAGCCGTATTCAGAACAATAATATAAGTGAAATCTATGAGATTTAGGAGCCTGTTGAAGAAGCCGAAACTCC
>CALFMA010000384.1 GCA_937880065.1 uncultured Ruminococcus sp. | reverse complement strand
CGCACTCTTGCCATCGGGCGAGAGGGTGGCCGAACCCAGACGGCTCATCTTCCACATCACCTCGGGGGTGAAGCGGGCTAAAGAGATCTCCTCTGCCGTGAGGGCGGGAATGCTTTCGGGAACAAAGAGTCCGCCCTCTGCGGAAATTCCCTTTGTAATCCGCAGTAAATCCACAGGGGAAATTATTTTCGAGGATACATTTGTAGGAACAGGCACGAAATCCCCATATGAAAAGGAAATCGAGTCAGCTGTTACTGCGGCTGACGCTGAAATTGTATTCTCCCTCGGCGGAACAAATAATCTCCGCATGAGTATTCACGAGGTCAAGGCGGTAAAGTTTGGATAATGAGCAATTATTTTAAAAGCTTTTAGCCATTAGCTGTTAGCCTTTAGCTTTTGGAAACGGTGGCTTAATTCATAATTTGCAATTAATGGACGGTGGATTTTTCTGCCGTCCTTTTTTTCAATGCGTAATTCGTAATTAAAAAAGCCATAAGCCTTTAGCCTTTAGCTGTTAGCTGTTAGCGGGCGGTGGATATTGCGGTATACTGTCAATTTTTGTAGGGACGGATATTATCCGCCCGTAAGATTATGGAAAAACCTGAATTTCGTACCGAAATTGCGGACACGGCTCAACCTGTCACTACGAATTATATCATCGTGCAAAAAAATGAACGGCAGAAAAATGTCCACCGTCCATAATTTTTAGAGATGCCCTTTAATTTATTTGCCGTACCAAAAAGCTAAAGGCTAACGGCTAACGACTAAAGGCTTTTTATATAATCAATCCCATGAAGGCTCTTTGCCTGTGGAAATCATAGCGTAATATGCGAGGATTTTTGATGCGTCGGAAGAATCTATTTTGCCGTCGCTGTTAACATCAGCGGATTTCAGCTGACTCTCTGTAAATTCACCTGCACCGCCTGTCTGCACATTTGCATATTCAGCAAGCACAGCCGAAGCGTCAGAGGAATCAACTTTTCCGTCCACATTCACATCGCCTAAATCAGCTGTTGCAGGCATTTCATCGAGAGCAACAAATTTTATGTTGTATTTTTCAGCGTATGCCTGAACCTCCGAATTTTCACAACCGTATATTACTGTTGTATCAGGAATAGTATTTTTAACATCATCAATTACACATTCAGGATTTTTAAGTGTGATTGAAGCTAATTTTTCACATCCTTCAAAAGCTGAATGTCCAATTTCTATAATACTCTCAGGAAGTGTAACAGATGTCAGATTTATACAGTCTCTAAATGTAGAATATTCAATATCCGTAACGCCGTCTGGTATTACAATTGATTCCAATGATGTACAGCCGCAAAATGCATAAGGACCTATGTACATAATATCATCAGAAATAGTTACCGATTTAAGATTTGTACAATAGGAGAATGCAGCTACTTCTATACCTGTAACCCCTTTTTCAACTACAACCTTAACTATATCTTCTTGATATTTATTCCACGGTACTTTATTATCAGGGAAATACATACTTCCCCAGGCTCCGCTGATAGTGAGCGTACCCTCGCTGTCAAACATCCAAGAAACTCCATCTTCCTCCATTACACCACATTCGCCTGAATCTATTATTTCAATAGCTGGTTTTTCTTCAAGAGCCACAAATTTTCTGCTGTATTTCTCAGCATATGCCTGTGCTGTGGAATTGGGATAACCGTAAATTGTGCCTGTAAAACCAGTTTCTTTTGTGCTTATATCATAATTATTGCAGATTGTCTTTTCAGAATCTTCAATTACACATTGAGAATTTTCAATTGTTATTGAATTGAGTTCAGAACAATTAAAAAAGGCATTTGTTCCAATTGTTTTAATACTTTCGGGAAGTGTTATTTTATTCAATTTATGGCAATTTTCAAACATTGCCCCAGGTATAACGGTAATACTGTTCGGAATTGTGACAGAAGTTAAATTTGAGCAATAACTAAAAATACTGTTTCCGATATTGGTAATACTATCGGGAATTGTTGCAGATGTAAGTTCAAGGTTAGCCTGAAATGAATAATCAGCTATACAAACAACATTGTCGGGAATTGTAATATCGCCTTTACAAGCAGTACCGTCAATCAATATGTTATTAACAATTACAAATGGATTTTCTTTTTTCTTTGTTTCAAGCCAGGGAGTTTTTGCAAATACAGCACCGCCAATGGCTGTAACACTGTCAGGTATTGTTATTGAGGTTAATTTATTACAATAATAAAATGCACTATACTCGATACTTATAACACTATCGGGTATTACAACAGACGTAAGATTAGAGCAATCCTCAAATGCAAGGCTTTTTATAGCTGTAACACCATCTGGAATGGTTATTGACGCTAAGCCGCTGCATCCTTTGAATGTTTCATTATCAATAATTGTAACATTCTTAGGAATATTTATTGAAGTAAGTAACTTACAATTTTTGAATGCCGCTTCTCCTATTGTTGTAACGCTGTCAGATATAGTTACTGAAGTGAGAGAATAACAATCGGCAAACGCTTCTTTTACAATATTCGTAACGCCATTTTCGACTACTAACTTCTTAATACTTTCTGTTTTCCAGGGTGCAGGAGAACTATAGGAAAATCTTTTCATCTCCCCCTCACCGCTTATAGTAAGCGTTCCATCGCTGTCAAGCTGCCATTTGACATTATCGCCCTCAGCACCGCAGTCGCCCGAAGCTACTATTTCAGCAGCAGGCTTTTCTTCAAGAGCAACAAATTTTCTGCTGTATTTCTCAGCGTATGCCTGTGCTGTGGAGTTTGCGTAGCCGTGGATTTCGCCGTTGAAAACATTTTCCTTTGTAGCAAAATCGTGAGAATTGCAAATAGTATATTCCGCATCGGCTATTTTACATTCGGGATTTTCAAAAGTAACCGATTTCAAATTCGAACAATTGCACAATGCTGCAAAATCAACTTTTGTGACATTTTTTGAAAGTGTAATTGTTTCAAGGTTTTCGCAATCTCTGAATACTCCGCTGTTTATGGTTTCAACACCGCTTGGGAGACTGATTTCTTTCAAGTTAACACAGCCGTAGAATACCGAATGTCCCATTTCTGTAACGCTTTCGGGAATTTCAATGGAAGTCAACCCTGCACATTCAAAAAATGCACCTGTTTTGATATTTGTTACGCTATCGGGAATTGTGATTTCCGTTATTTTTCCGCAGCCGCTAAAAGTCTGCTCCCCTATAGCAGTAACGCCTTTTTCAATTATAACCTTTGAAATATTTGCAGAATATTCGCTCCAAGGCGAATTTAATGCCCAGCTTTTCATTACACCTGTGCCGCTTATAATGAGCGTTCCCTCGCTGTCAAGCTGCCATTTGACATTATCGCCCTCAGCACCGCAGTCGCCCGAAG
>CALFMA010000383.1 GCA_937880065.1 uncultured Ruminococcus sp. | reverse complement strand
CCGCTGATTTTTATAATCAGAATCCGGAAATCGACTCACGAAAGTTTTATATGGATTGTCTGCAACAGAGATATGATGCCATTCTGGAAGAAGCGATCCAACAAAACCCGATTTCCGAACAAAGCGGGAAGCGTGGCAAAAAGAAAAAGGGTAAGATACGTGCCCTGATTGACCGTCTTTTGACACACAAGGGGGAAGTATGCCGTTTTGCCAATAATCCCCTTGTGCCTTTCACGAATAATCAGGCTGAACGTGATCTGCGTATGGTTAAATTGAAAAATAAGGTCATAGGTACTTTCCGCTCTGAACAGGGAGCAAAAGATTTTCTTACACTAAAGTCGCTTACTTCCACCGCTGCCAAAATGGGTATTACCGCTTTTGATGCCTTGTTTTCTCTTTTTCTTGGGCAGTTTGCTTGGGGGACTGAATAGTTACCGTTAAACATTATTAGCTTCTCCCAAATGCTTTAGGAGAAACAATAATCAAAATTAAATAACCGCATTTATTGTATATTTGTAACATTATATTTTATATCGAATTACTATCTAACTTCAACTGATACTTTTTTTCTTTCGGAACGGGTTGTCAGACATGAATCAGGGTAGTTTCCTACTCCAACAAACATGATAAGACGTTCAGCATCACCTAATTTCAATTTTTTATGTACCATCTTATCCTGTGTTACGGTAAGCGATGCACTAAGCGGAACACTGCCTATTCCATAATAATAAAGTGAATTCAGCACACTTTGTGCATACATTCCCCCATCAATAAATAATTGAAAAACTTCCCTGTTTTTCTGAAAACACCTTAGATCTCCAGTTATTACAAGAAGCTTATCAAATTTGTCACCAAAGCCTCTGTTTCCATTCTGATATATCAATACTTCTGTAATAAGTTTTTTGTCAGAAATAATACGAGTTTTCCAACCTTGTCTGTTACAAGCAGACGGAGTATACTGGGCAAGCTGAACAGCTTTTTTTAATTTATCTATATTCACAGGCTTATCAGAATACTGACGAATACTATGACGAGATAATACAAGTTGTTCATAATTCATTGATTTGATTTCAACTTCCGAAGGTGCAGATACTTCTATAACTCCGCCATATTGATTCGCAGTACCAGGAAGTTTTTTTATTCTGTCTTCCAGTCTTTTGTCAATGTGTCCATATTTCTTATTTTTCTCTACATAAGCATTCAAAACAGACAATGCTGTTTGATAAAAGAATTTATCCGTATCAAACCTTTCAGCATATTGCTCCATTGACAACAAAAGGTTATTAACATTTGCTTCTCCGAATCCTGCTCGATAATCTGAATAAGACAATCCTTTCTCAATTGTGTGATAAAGCCTTATGATAGAAGCCTCAAACTGTTCATAGCTTTTACATTTACAATCAACAAATGCATACCGACGAAAGTATTTATAATATATCCTCTGAGAATTGAATGGATAGTCCAAGCAAATTCTCTTAATTTTTGATGCTACTTTTTTTAGTATTTTCATAGGTCACCTTTTTTCAAAATTAAACATTTTATTAATTATATCCATTACTATAGTTCTGTTTATAAAAACAGCAATAATAATGCCAATTATACAGTTGACGATATTGCCTGCGAATGAATTGAACCAGAAAATCACGCACATACATACCAATATAATAACTGATATAATAATTTTCCGATAGTCATATCTGATGTTCTGAAACTTCAGAACATCGAAAAATCGATATACTGCAAGAAACAGATAGCTTAATACTGTGGATATTGAAGCAGCATAAATTCCACAGCTACCTATAAGAGACAGATTAATCAATAAATTAATGAAGGCTGCAATAATTGTTGTAACACCAACATTTTTGGTCTTTTTGTGTGCTACATAAATACCACCTAAAAAAGATGCAATCGATGAAAAAAACATGCCCATAAACAGTATCGGCATATGTGGGTATGCGTCATCATAATCTCCTTTGATCAATAATTTAAACAGCACAGGTGTGCAACATATCAATATTGCCATCACACCAACAAGAATACCAAAAATCCTGTCAAAAATCGATGAATAGTATTCTTCAACCTTTTCATCATCAAGTGCCAGAGATGCGTTTTCTTGCCATGCAAAAATGAAAGTTCCCTGAACTGATGTAAAAAGCTGTGGTATCTTATTAGCGGCACCATAAACAGCAGTTGCCACAACTCCCATAAAACAGGAAAGAACCAATCTGTCTGATACACTCAGTACCCAGTTTGAAAGCGTGTTTGGTATCATTGGCCATGAATAAGCTAGCATTTCCTTTATTGTTTTTGTTGATCTGAGTTTCAGATCAATCTGATTCCATATTCCGCCTTTTATTGCAAGAACAAATGTACTGCAAAAAGTTGCAACCGTAAATGACAATAGCACACCATTAAGACCTTTTCTCTGTATCCGGACTGTGAGTACAATAAGAAACATATTCAATAATGATTGAACGATTGCACTTATTGAATATAATTTGTTTTGAGATAATCCCCTGATTATCTGTTGAACTGAAATCAATAAAATATCAGAAAAAAAATATAGAACGATCAGTATACGTGTAAAAAAAGACAACTGGTTTAAAATAAAAAATAAAACAAGCAATACTACTGTTGATATAGGTATCAGAAAAACAAAAATATTTGTTATTACTCGTTTTCGCTTTACGTCATCATTTCGGCAATCGATCAGAAATCTGAAAGCTGCGGAATGAATTTGAAAAGTTAAAATCGGCAATAATAAAGCAACAAGGGTAGATAATAAATCATATGTACCAAACTCCGCCTTAGATAAATATTTAGTTATTATTGGAATAGTAATCAGAGCTACTAATTTAGGAAAAAATGTTCCTATTGACAGAACTAATGTATTCTTTACAAGCTGCTTACCTCTATTCATTAATTTCACCAATTCCTATCTTCTTCATATCCTCTTCTAAAATACTAAAGCAACTTTTTTTACGTATTTTTACCATTTCCTGATTAATGATTTCTTTTTGTTCTCTCCATGTTTCATTAAGAATACTCAAAGCAGTAATAATATTGCCTGAAGATATGCTGTTGTCAATTATACTGAAATTAAA
>CALFMA010000382.1 GCA_937880065.1 uncultured Ruminococcus sp. | reverse complement strand
TGCAACCTCATCGGGGCAAAGTTCAAGAAGCTTGCCGATAACGTATTTCAGCATATCCTCAGCAATTTCGATAACATCGTCAAGTTCTGCAAATGCTACCTCAGGCTCAATATGCCAGAATTCAGCAAGGTGCTTTGGAGTGTTGCTGTTCTCAGCACGGAAGCTTGGTCCGAATGTGTAAATCTTACCCATAGCTGTTGCAGCCATTTCGCCCTCAAGCTGACCTGATACGGAAAGTCCTGCCTTTTTGCCGAAGAAGTCGTTTGCGTAATATTCTTCCTCGTTCTTGAATTCTGTTGTATAGCCGTTTGTTGTTACCTGGAACATTTCACCTGCACCCTCACAGTCGCTGCCTGTGATGAGAGGAGTGTTGATGTATACATAGTTGTTCTTCTGGAAAAACTCGTGGAGAGCAGCTGCAAGAACTGAACGAACACGCCATACAGCGTTGAATGTGTTTGTTCTGCTTCTGAGATGTGGAATGCTGCGGAGAAATTCAAGGCTATGACCTTTTTTCTGGAGTGGGTAATCTGTGGGGCAATCGCCTAAAACTGTGATACCCTCGGGAACAGCGTTGATTTCAACTGTGTTATTTCGTCCCTCAACAACATTTCCCACAACTTTAAGGGACATACCAACACGAGGCTCTTTGTAATCGCCCTCGCCCTTTTCGATAACAACCTGAACATTTTTCAGAGATGTACCGTCATTAAGCTCAACGAAAGCAACGCTCTTGGAGTTACGTGATGTACGTACCCAACCGCAGACAGTTACTTCCTTGCCTACATAATCCTTTGATTTTACGATTTCCTTGACATCAATGTGCTTCATAATAATCTTTCCTTTCATATATATTATGATTGATACAGGACGAGTATAACAAAAAACTCCCGCCCTTGAAACAGGACGAGAGATAAACCCGTGGTACCACCTGAAATTACCGCTTAGCGTATAAATACAAAAGCGATCACTCTTGTCTGCTGTAACGTGCAGATTACGGCATCACCTACTGAAATACGGCTTAGGGCAAACAAAATACGGCATGGGGTAAACAAAATCCAGTCCTCCCCTTTTGAACACGCACCCTTTTGAACACGCACCCTTTCGGATTGCTGCTCGGAAGTGTTATTCGCATTGGCTCTGATACGTGGATTTCACCGCCCCACGCTCTCTGAAAACGATTTCCAAGGCTACTTGTCTTCGTCATTGCATTTGTCATTATTAATTATAGCATTCGAAAGGGGATTTGTCAATACTTTCGGGAAAAATTTGCAAAAAAAGCCTCGACTTCTGTCGAGGCTCTGATGATATTCAATTTTTAAATTTTAAGTGACTTTCATCACTTTGCAAAGTTCTTTGTTGGACTCAATCCTTTCGGCTTAAATTTCTTTAATACGGATATTTTTCATATATATCACGATCCTTAACAAGGAGAATTAACAATTTATATCAAAAGTTATTTTTCCATTGGAACATACCTCAATTTTTTTATTTGGCATTCTCTAAAACCCTTTTTGAGCAATTATGCAATTTCTCTGAATAAATAATTTTCAGTTTTGAGAAATCCATTATCAAGTTTACGTTTCATGAAAAATTTTAAATTCTCATCGGACTCAACCTTTACAATAAATTTTTGTGATATATCTAAAGACTCACGTCATAATTTCAGTAATCCTGTACTTTATGAGCTTAGATTAAAGCCGTAGATTTTATTCAGCATTTACGCATTTTCCATAGTCAAATCATCTTATATACTTTCAATTAACGGAACAAGTCAAATGACCTATATTCCCACTTTTATAATTTTCCTACTTAAACTGCGTCGGCTTTACGCTGTGATTCAATAGATGGCTCCACTGGACTCACATCCCTTTCCGCTTAGAATAATTTACATTGGGAACAAACCCAAACCAAGTAAACTTCGCTGGAGTAATTTCATTTGGCTTACTCCTTTTCCTTGATTATATATTACCATACTTTTAGGCAAATGTCAATAGTATTCTTTAAACTTTCGAATGATTTTGATGCATTTTGTATACTTTCATAAATCACCAGCACCCCCTTTGTGCATTTTAACAAATTATAATAATTCTTTAAAAAGTACTTGAAATCTTTAAATTAATAATGTATAATATGTATATATTAAATATATAATATAAGGAGAAATTCTATATGTCATTTTGTCCCAATTGCGGCAGACCTGTCAATGATAACGAAGTGTGTATCTGCCAGAAACAGCGAAATTCAGCCCAAAATAATCCGCAGCCCAATAATTCACCACAGTTCAACCCAAACTTTAACCCCAACGGCAAACCCTTATATGACGAATTCGGCAGACCTCTTTTCACAGCACAGGGAGAACCTATTACATATGACGAAAACGGCAAACCAAAGGTTAAAAGCAATCGTAAAGGCTGCATTATAGCTATTGTCATTTGCTTACTCGTTTTCTTGTTCGTTGCAGCAATTTTCGCAGCTATCTTAATCCCCGCTATGCTCGGCTATACAAAAAAAGCCAGAGCAAGCCAAGCAAACGCTAATGCTAAAGTAATACTTTCCTATGCCAACGCAACATTAGAGGAAATGAAAGAAAACGACTATTCTTTTGACGGAACATATCTGATTTCCTCCGATAAATCAGAAAATGTAAACTGCGAAGATATTGATACAAAAACTTTTTATAGTACGTTTGAAAGCTATGCAACAGAGGACCTTGCTTCTAAAGATTGGTTTGTTGTTATCGAGGACGGTATCGCTGTTTATTCTGTTATCGACAGCAACCACTACATCGGAACTTATCCCGCAAGAGCAGGATTGGGTGCAAATGATGTATCGAATATCCCCCTTTATACCGGTGATGAAATCCCCGAGGATTCCGACTTTGACGAAGTTTATGAAGCAAACTGTGAAAAAATTGCTTCCGGTGCAAGAACAAACAACAGAATAACTGCAAAAGAATTCAAGAGTCTGACCAATGCCGCAAAGGAAATTATTTCCAATGCCAATTACGTATTGACGGATATGGACGAACAGGGCTTACTTTTCAACGAAGATTCACCTATCAGCGAAAAATTGATTATTTCCTCCGACGAATCGAAAAATCGCAACTGTGAAAATTTTGATACAGAGCTTTTCTACGATATATTCTATAAAACAGTTCAAACAGATAGTTATGATGAATGGTTCGTTGTTGTAGAAGACGGTGTTGCAATTTATTCCACAATTGACGACAACGGTTTAATCGGTACATATCCCGAGAGAGCAAATCCCGAAGCAAATTATACATCGCTCATTCCGCTTCATACCGGTGTTTACGCTCCTCACGACTCCGATTTTGAATATATTTACGAAGCAAATTGCCGTGAACTTCGCAATAGATAATTCATAAAAACAGGGACTTTTCCATTCGGAGAAGCCCCTATTTTTTTGCATATTTTTCCAATATATATTAAAAATCTTACAGAATGTAATATTAAAAGAAAAATTTACAAATTGTTCATATTTTTCGCTGTCCATAAATTGACAATCAATTATCATTGTGATATAATATATACTATATATTTATTTATAAGTATAGGAGGATGCGGTTAAAATGAAGAGAAAAAAATTTTTATCCACAGCAATGCTTCTCTCTGTAATAATGGGAAGCAGTTCTGCTCTTGCCGGATGCGGCAATGATGTAAATTCCAACGGTATCAAAGTTTTCAAGCTTGAAAAGCGTGAACTCGTTTCCAGCGTTTCCGCTACAGGAAATATTGACGGTGTAAGACTGAATATCGAAAATTCTCAGAACACCAAAGCTGTAAAAGTTAATGTTAACGAAGGCGATTTCGTAGAAAAAGGCGATGTTCTTTTTGAATTCGACAACACAGAACTGAAGAAAAAATACGAACAACTTTCCTCACAGTATGAAATCGAAGATGACAAAATCAAGCACGAACAATCCGTAAATCAGGATAAACTCGATTCCACAAAAACCGAGAAAAAGGCTATGCTCCAGCAGGCACAGCGTAAAATTGACGAAGCCACTAAAACATACAACGAAGCCTATCAAAGCCTTTCTTCACTTGAAGCAAAATATAGGGACGCTTGCAAGTACAATGATGAAATGTACCAAAAATGGTACTTTGCAGCATCAATAGAAGAAACAGAAGAATATGAGCCAAAATATAATCAGTCAAAAGCCGAAATGCAAAGTATCGGTGCTGAACTGGACCAGGCTAAAATCAATGTTGCTGCCCTTGAAGCTGCTGTAAAAGATGCAAAGGATAACTACACCAACCTCGAAAGACAGTACAACGATATGATTTCAGCTGCTGAAAATGTAATCGAAACCGAAAAATTCGTTACAAATTCCGTTGAAGAAAATGAACTCAAGGAACTGAAAAAGAAAATAGACGGCTGTGTAATTACTGCCCCTATTTCAGGCGTTGTTGTTTCTCCTCACGTAATTGAGGGAGCAATTCCAGGAACAGAACTTCTTGCTACTATTGTTGATACATCTGACCTTTCCGTTAATGTAACCGTTTCGGAATATGATATTCCCAACGTAGGCGAGGATATGGAAGTAATTATCAGAACATCAGCAACGGGAACAGACGAAATCAAGGGAAGCGTTAAGAAAATTTCCCATATGAATGTGGCTTCCGATGCAGGCATTTTATACCCCGTGGAAATTGATATTGATGAAGAAACTCTGTCAGAAGATTTATACATAGGTATGACCGCAAGAACAGAAATCATTTCAAGCAAAAAGGCTGATGTTTATGCCGTTCCCTATGATATTGACGGGGACGGAAACTGGAAGCAGGATGCGTATGTGGTTGTAACCACCGGGCATATCTGCCTGTGCGAAAAAGGAACTTCGCCACAGGTTATTCCCATTGCGGAATGTGAATGGGCCAAGGCGGAAGCACATATCGGAGGCGGCCTGCTCATTGTTTGGCGCGGCGGCAGTGAAATCCGTCTGGTGCATTATTCCGCAAAGCATTTATCGCGCTATGCATACATTGCGCGCGGTATTAACATTCTGATTTCGGGACGTTTCGAGGAAGTGGAGAGTAACGAATATGAGAAAATCT
>CALFMA010000381.1 GCA_937880065.1 uncultured Ruminococcus sp. | reverse complement strand
GCGTTAGGGATCGGGAATATGTTGGTATTCTGCTAAGCGTACGGGTTAGCTCGTAAATCAAGGTGGCACCGCGGATTTTGTAATTTATTCGTCCTTGACAGATGGAAGGTTTCTGTCAAGGACGTTTTTTGTTTCTTGACACATGGAGGAATTGATATGTTCTTATTTTCAAAACGATGGCGGATAACTCCTGAAATTAAAAAGCTCTTTCTCATAATCAAAAAAATAGTTTAATGTTATAAAGAGCAAAAATGCTACATAGGCTAAAATTATTTTTTCAACACAAAATAAAAAAACTAGTTTTCTCAGGTCATAAAAAATCGTGTTTTAAAAACTATTTCGTGGAATAACTTTTTATCATCCGGCGGTGTAGGTTTTGTGTGGAATTCTGATGTGGCTGATGAGATAGCCCATTTTTTCGCAGAAATAGGACATTTGTGCGATGCAACTTATACCCCCAATGGCACTTCGGTATATGCAAGTGACGCCATAAATGCTTTAGAGAGTTTTGGCTATGGTCCTATTTCGTTGGTAAATTATGATTTTACAACTATTCAGAATGAACTTAATAATGCAAGACCTACATATATGAGAGGTTCTCGAGAAGTTGTACAATCAAATGGAGACATAAGTTATATTGGACATGCTTGGGTCGTTGATGGCTATAAGACTTGTGTTTGCACAACGAGTGAATATAGGGTCTATCCTGCAACTGTTGATCAGTTAGAACGAAGGGTTTTAATAAGCGAAACAGAATCAGTGCGATATTATTTGCATTGTAACTGGGGTTATGATGGAGATTGTAATGGATATTTCAAACATAATTATTTTACCTCCTTAATTGATATAAATCTCAACTCGTTGAGTGGTGTTTCAAGCTTATCTGCTGTGATTGCCATAATTAAAGCGGCATCTCTGTCAGCAATTCCGTTGAGCTTGACTTTTCCTGCTGAACCCGGTGCAGCAGGTATATCTTTTGCAACTGCGGGAGCAGCGGCAGGTGTTGTCTTTGTTTCAGCAGCCTTGGCAGCAGCAAGCTTTGCATCACGCTTTTTGAATATTGAGCCTGAAATGTAAAGTATAACCATAAGCATTACAATGCCGAGGAATACTACACCATAGCCTACGAGAGCAACGATAGCTGCATCGCCTACACTCATTTTTGTACCGCTGTCGGCAGCCTGAGTGGCAAGAAGTGTCGGATTCATTATACATTTCTCCTTTCAGTAAATTCGGAAATATTACATTTCCTCGATTGTATATACTGATATCTTTTCAGCCTCAGCCTTCTTATTTTCAAGGAATTTGAGTGTCTGGTCGGGATAGCAGATATAGCTCATTACATCTTCTTCACAACGGCAGAGGTCGCCAAGAGCCTCTCTTGCAGCTGCGAAGTCCTCACCTGTACGCTTAACGTCCTCAATACGGCAGTCAACTGGCTGGTCGTCGCCGAGAACCTTCTTTGAAAGCTCAGGGTCAATAGGAGCAGGAGCAATACCGTACTCGCCCTTGATGTAGTTCTTAACTTCCTTGGAAATATTCTTGTAACGCTCGCCAATGAGGACGTTTGTTACAGCCTGATTTCCTACCATCTGTGAAAGAGGAGTTACAAGGGGTGGATAACCTAAATCAGCACGTACCTTTGGAATTTCAGCAAGTGCAGCCTCGAACTTGTCCATAGCCTTCATATCTGTGAGGTTAGCAATCATATTTGAAAGCATACCGCCGGGAACCTTATAAACAAGTGCCTGAGCGTCTGTAGCAAGGCTCTTGGGGTTAAGCTGACCATTGTCAACATACTTCTGCTTGATAGGCTTGAAGTAAGCGTCAACCTTATTGATAATATCCTCGTTAAGACCTGTGTCAATGCCGTACTGCTGGAGAGCGTAGAACATTGTTTCTGTTGAAGGCTGTGAAGTACCGCCTGAGAATGAAGAACAAGCAGTATCAATTACGTCAATTCCTGACTCGATAGCCTTCATAATTGTCATATAAGCCATACCTGTTGTACAATGTGTATGGAGTACAAGAGTCATATCGCCGATAGCGTCCTTGATGCCCTTGATGAGATGCTCTGCCTCGTAAGGTGACATTGTCCCTGCCATATCTTTAAGGCAGATTGTGTCAAAGCCCATTGTCTTGAGTTCCTTACACATTTCAATGTACTTTTCAACTGTATGTACAGGGCTCTGTGTGTATGAAATACAGCCTGATGCAACTGTTCTCTCCTTTGCATACTTCTTTGTTGCATTGAGAGCTGTTTCAATGTTTCTGAAATCGTTGAGAGCGTCAAAAATACGGATAACATCAATACCGTTCTTGATAGAAAGCTCGATGAACTTTTCAACAACATCATCGTGATAGTGCTTATAGCCTAAGAGGTTCTGACCTCTGAGAAGCATCTGAAGTCTTGTGTTAGGGAGATTTTTTCTGAGATTTCTCAGTCTTTCCCATGGATCTTCGTTGAGGTAACGAAGGCAAGAGTCAAATGTAGCTCCGCCCCAGCACTCTACTGAATAGTAGCCTGCCTTGTCCATATCGGCAAGGATACCCTCATAGTCGCCGTAGGGCAGACGTGTTGCCATAAGCGACTGGTTGGCATCACGCAAAATTGTTTCGGTAAGCTGTACTTTTTTCATGTAACATCCTCCTGAAAAATAATAATATATTAATGAGAGTACACTATAAATCGCCTTGATTTTCCCTTACTCTCATACTGTGTAATTGAAAAAAATCCAATCAAATTAATTATATCACATTTAAAAAAATATTTCCAGTCTTTTTATATATTTTTTTATTTTAACTTTATAAAAAAAATAAACCGTTAGCCCTTAGCAGTAAATTAAACGCTAAAGGCTAACGGATTATAACTAACGCTTTATTATATCTCTGATTTCTGAATTTGCGTCCTCTATTCGTTTTTTCAGTTCTCGTGCAGTCATACGCATTGCACCGCTGCCAAGAATTATAAGCTGCTCAACTCCGTCTGAGGTGGCAACACGAACACGATGTTTTCCCGATAATTCATGTGTTACACGCTCAATATAACTGTCGGCAGTTTCCGATTCCTTTGTATATACAACATTTACATTGAAATGCCGCTCAACTTCACGGTGTTTACCCTTGACCTTGTATGCGTCAAAAACGATAATTATTTCATATCCGCACCAGCCTTGATAATTGCTGAGAATTTTTATAAGCTCAGCCCTTGCAGCATCAAGATTAGTTTCGGATATTTTTTTCAGTTCGTCCCACGCAAAAATTATATTGTAACCGTCCACAAGAAGATAATCGGGACCCTCATAATTCGGCAGTTTTACAGGCTTTGAGTAGTCTTTTTTCACCTTTGCGGATTTGAAAACATTCCTCGGTTCTTTGTCAATCTTGCCGTATGTCATCTCAAAGATTTCCATAAGTTCTTCTTCGGATGCCGCCTTGGAAGTGCTGTGCCTGCGGACTTTCACGGGATTTTCAGTTTCTTCCGCTGCACAAACCGCATTCGCCTGCTCCAGTTGTGCTTGTATTTGCTCCCAATATGCTTTGTTTGCCTGCGGTGGACAAATGTGTTACAATAAAAGCAAACGCACAGGGGGATTGACGATGAACTTTTTGAGCAAGGAAAAAGATA
>CALFMA010000380.1 GCA_937880065.1 uncultured Ruminococcus sp. | reverse complement strand
CTTCTTCTCCAACATCTTCCGTCGCTCCCAACAAAGCCGAAATTGACCTTAAAACCAAATTAGAGGCATTGACAGTGGATAACACCGTACTTCACAAGAAATTTGGCAAAGGAGCTGTTGTCAAAATCAACAAGAATGAAAAGTTTATCCACATCAAATTCACCCTCGGCGAAAAGAAATTCATCTTCCCCGATGCGTTCCTGATGGGATTCTTGGAAGTGGAGGAATAAACTCTTGTGTCTTTATAACGGAATAGCCTGTAAGTTCGCAGTCTATTCCGTTATTTGTTTTTATTGACTATAAAATAATCTCTTCCTAATTTACATTCAGACGGGATATTTATTGTAAAATCTATTGGTGTGTATGTCTTTTTTGAAGATGACAACTTATTGAAAGACCATTCGAAACCTTTATACCATGTTTGTATCATTTTTTGAAAAACGCGATACTTTCCTGAGGTCGTAAATCTATATTTATCATTTGATGTATATGGAACAATAAATGCAAATGCTATGTTTGCAATAGCCAATAAAGCAAAACAATACGGATAATTAATATCATTGGTTTTACGGATTGATACTATCAAATATGGTGCATCAATCGATGCACCTTTTTAAATTTTTATTCATTGACCTTAATTTCTAAAATGATACAATCAGAGAGTAGAGGTAAAGAAATTTGAAGTCCAGCCGCATACCTCGCTGCCGCGCAGATTATATTTATGCCGTCTGCAAGCTTAATCGGCAGAACTCCTGCGCCCTGCGCCGCATCCACAATAAAGCATATATTTCTGCGCCGGCATATCTCCGCAATTTTCCTTACAGGAAGTATCTTTCCCGTAACATTACCAGCAAGCGTGCAGACAACGGCTCTCGTTCTGCGGTTTATATTCCTTTCAAAGGCTTCGGCAGTCTGATTGTCATCATCATAGGTCTGTGCAAAAGAATAGGTTATACCCTTTTCCTTTGAACAGGCGTATATCGGACGCAGTACAGCATTATGCTCAATATCGCTGCATACAATATGATCACCGTTTTTAAGTATTCCTTTTATAGCCATATTAAGTGCGTGTGTGCAGTTAAGGTTGAAAACGGTGTTTTCCGTTTCAGCTCCGAAAAAATCAGCGCACTTTTCTCTGGCTTCAAACACCGCTTCCGCCGTTTTCATGGACATTCTGTGTCCTGCCCTTCCCGGGTTTGCACCGTATTCCATAAGCGCACCCGTCATGGCGGAAATTACCGAATGGGGCTTCGGAAAAGTAGTTGCGGCATTATCAAAATATACCATTTCAGCTTTTAATCTTTCCGCAGCGTATGTTTACCGCCGACAACAGTCTGCATACCCTTTCGGGGTTTTCATACACACGTATTCCGTAGCTGCATCCGCCCCCTGATGCACCCTTTTCAACTTCAGCGTTGATTTTTATAGAACGCAGATACCTTGCGGCACGATTTGCCTCGGTATATGATGCAAGATTTATAAAATAAGATTTCATACAATCATTCCTTTCGTCAGAACTCCTTAAATTTTATGCCTGTAAAATATTTTTGTGCGGTATATTTGCTTTTGCGGTTACCATAATTATATTGATAAACTTTACGAAAGGAATGATAAAATGAAAAAAATATAGAATACAGTTTTCTGCCGAAAAGGAGAATTTTTCGGAATATTCAATCCTTGTGGATTGTATTCTTGGCACAGGCTTTGTAGGTGAGCCAAGGGATGAGGTAAGACGCGCTATTGAAAAGATAAACGAAAGTGGCGCATATGTTGTCAGCGCAGATATAAACAGTGGGTTAAATGGAGATACAGGACTT
>CALFMA010000379.1 GCA_937880065.1 uncultured Ruminococcus sp. | reverse complement strand
GTAACAAATCGTCCCCGAAACTTTTTTCATCCTCCTCCGCCGTTGTCCTGATTTTGATACAGCGGTCTATGCTAAAATGAGAATACAGGGCGTTCTGAAGCGATTTCGGAAAGAGAGGTTGATGATAAACGGTGCGTAACGAATTGCGACTTTTAAAAAAGTGGGAGTAAAGGCTGTGTCTGTTACAACAAGAGCAGAAGCAACAATTATCTTGACCAGAAACGAATCAACAATCGTGACCGTGACAGTTATGTTTACGAAAAGGGTGATTTTGAAGCAATTATTTCCGAAGAGCAGTGGAATAAATGCAACGAGCTTCTTGCAAAAAGAAGAATTGTCAGCAAGGACAAGTTCGGCAATACCACATCAACGGGATATAACCCTTCTGCTGATTTATGGCAGAGAAAACTGCGCTGTACCTGTGGCTCGAAATTCAGAAAGAATGTTTATCACAAACACGATGACGGCAGCAAGACCTTCTGCTATATCTGTTATAACAAGCTCAATCACGGCAATGCGGCTAATCGCAAAAAGGCAGGACTTGAAACGGAAGGATATTGCGATAACAAGACTGTTCTTCAGTGGAAAATGGATATGATGGGCGAATTTATTTTTAATGAGCATTGGGCAAACAGAGCGAAGGATATGCAGGACGCACTTGAATATATCAAGAAATATTATACGCAGAGTGCTCCCGAAGCTGTTCCGACTTTTGATTATGAAGCTGAAATCGGTAAGCTTGAACGAAAGCTCGACGCTCTGATTGATATGCGTACTGACGGAGAGATTACCAAAGAGGAATATAACAAGAAGCGTGCTGAATATGAAGCACAAATCAAAAACCTCAGAAGTCAGGCGACATCTGTATCCCCTGCAACTCCCAAAGCTGATACACTTGACCTTGATAAGATTATCTCGGCGTTAAATGACATTTCCGACAGTAAAACAGAGCTCGGACGCGAGGTATTGGAAGATATTGTTTCATCTGTTGTTCCCACAAGCGAAGGCGTGTATGAATGGCACTTATCCACAGGAGCTGACTCCGAAACGCAGACAAATCTTGCAGTCAAAGGCAGAGCAAACTCCAAAGAAAGACCGTATGTGTATTTATACGGCGAGGAAGCGGACAAAACCGCTTCCGATGTACATAATATCTGCATTCTCAATTTTGACTGCCTACGCAGATTACTGCACAGGCTGCACTCAGATAAAGATAGGCGAACGCCTTTTCACACATTCAGCATAGGTTTTGACGAGGCTAAAGCCTTCCGAAAAGCCACAGGCTCGTACTTGAGAGAAAATCAATGGAACGACCTGACTGTTGATGTTTATCTGGAATATTAAAATGATAAATCCCGTATCCAGCTTTTCGTTGGATACGGGATTTTTGTGTGTATTCTGTTTAACCGAGCATTATCTCTTCTACCTTAATGCTTTCACCTGCTGAAAGGTCTGTGTGGTCTGTATCGTCAATAACGATAACATATTCAGAAGCGTGAGTGAATGTAAGGTCTGCCTTGCCGTTTTCGTCAATTTCATCGGAACAGATAATATCCATTTCCTTGCCGTTGTAGTAATAAAGGTTTGCGAAATTGCCCTTGTTATTCTTGCCCATATCAACAGTAAGAACAGCCTTGAAACCAAAATCGCCGTTGTGAGAAAGTGTTATTTCGATATATTCGCTTTCGCCCGTAACTTCATTTATTACCTTAACGGGTATTCTTGTTCCCTTCTTGACACCCATATCAATCGTTTTGGGATTTTCGACATCCTTGCCGTTGATAGTCCAGATAAAGCCGTTATCCATATTAAGAACAATTGTAATATCCTTGCCCTTGATTTCTTTAAGGATATTTTTAGGAAGTTCAGTTGCATCGTTCATATCGATAACAACCTTTTCGCCTTCCTTTGTATCTTCGATTACATCTAAAATAGCGCTCCATCCCTTTTTGCCGTTTTTGCCTTCAATGTTGGGAGATTCTTTTGAAGATGATGAAGAACTACCACCCGATGATGAGTTGTTATTGCTACCCGTTGCAGGGGAGATTATATAACCACATACTGTGCATTTTTCGGGAGTTGTCGATGTTGCAGGGCCACTTGATGTATGCTCTGGGATAATTTTTTCTACCGATTCATCAAATGTGAAAATCGAGTCATTCCAGTTGCAAGGAAGATTTACTTTTGTAAGGCTTGTGCAATTTAAAAATGCTTCTTCGCCTATTGTTGTAATGCT
>CALFMA010000378.1 GCA_937880065.1 uncultured Ruminococcus sp. | reverse complement strand
TGCCAGTTTTCGGTAGAATCGCCGTTTTCAAAGAAATAATCCTTTGTCAGATATGTATTATTCGGCCATAAATCGCCAAAATGGATTGTACCGCAGATTTTTTCGGGAGTACTTCCCCAACCTTCCATTATGTCAATTTCTCCCGATGCTGCCCAACCGCCATACAGGCTGTCCTCAGGCAGCATCCATATAGCAGGCCATAAGGATTTTCCGGAATCACAGCGGGAACGGACTTCAATTTTTCCTCCGCAGGTTGAAAATTTATATTGTGTGCTTAGTCTTGATGATGTATAATCATAGCTGCCTTGCACTTCGTCTATATAATTTTCATGACGAGCCGAAATTGTCAATATACCGTCATTTACCGCAGCATTTTTATCGGTGTAAAACTGCTGTTCGTTATTTCCCCAGCCGTTTGTTATATAGTTTCCATGCTCATCCAGTTTCCAGTTGCCAAGCTCATATGACCATTTAGTCATATCTACGGTGTCGCCCTCAAATTCATCGCTCCAGATAAGCTTGAATTTTTCATTTTCCTGTGCAGTTCCTGTAAAATTATTGGATGAAACAAATCCTCCTGTTACCGTAACAGCTGATAATAATGCAAAAAATTTCGATACCCTCATAACTACCTCCAAAATCTCAAAAAAAGGAAATTTCAGAAATTCCCTTTATCTAAATTATAACCAATTCAGAAATATTTGTCAATACGGAAATAATTCAATTATAGAATCTTCATTGACAATACTTGTTATTTAATGTATAATGTTAGTACAGGTTTATCGGCTTTTTTAGCAATAATTAAGGAGGGTGTGGTATGAGTGATATTAATGTAACAGATGAAAAAGCACTAAAAGATTTTTTGCTTGATATTGAATGTCTGGAGGAACTCTCTCCTTGGACAAGCAAGCTTAATATATTTGATGTGCTTCGTATCGAACGACAGGAAATAAGGCACAGTAATATGCTTCGTTGGCTGTTGGACGCAAATGAAACCCATGGTATTGGTGATAAATTTATTTCTATGTTTATGCAAAGGCTTTTTTCAGATAATAAAATGCCGCAAATGGATATTTTCAATTGCCTTTTATCTGACTTTTACAGCTTTTCAGTTCAGAGAGAATCAAAACACATTGACATACTTATTATTTCTCACAAAGAGAAAATAGCTGTTGCAATTGAAAATAAAGTTGATTCCCACGAGCATAGCAACCAGCTTAACCGTTACCGTGTGCAAATGGAGCAGGCGTATCCCGATTATCAGCGTTTGTATGTGTATCTTACTCCTGACGGCGATACTCCCAGCGATGAAGTTAACTGGCAGGTTTTTTCCTACAGCGATGTTGCTGAAATACTTGAAAATATCTGCGAAAATCCAAATGTATCAGAAGAAACAGAGCTGTTAATTAAGAATTACGTATCATTTATAAGGAGGGATATTGTGGAAGATAAACGATTAATAGAAATCTGCAATAAGATTTACAGCAAGCACAGACAGGCACTTGACTTAATATATGATAACATAACAATAGGAGGAATAAATCTTGGTTCAGTTATTAAGGATACATTACTAAAACTTAATAATGAAAGGAAAATTATATATGAAGAAGACTGGGGATATTCGTTTGGAACTAAAAGAATGTATGAGGCTTTACCGTCGCTTGATGAACCTATAAGTGCTTGGAATACAGAAGATATCTACTCATACATATTCAGATATGAGGGAGAGAAATTCTACCTTTTCTTTGAAATCACAGGAAAGAATATACCCGAAGAACAAAGGGCGACAATGAATAAAATGATAGATATTCTTAAACCAAATTCAAAAAGGGATTTCACATGGAAACGGCTTTATCGTACAGATTGGTTTGACCTTAGCAATGCCGATGATTTTGAAGCAGAAGCTGAACAGGCAGTCCGCAAGGCTGTAGATGAAATGCTTGATAAGGAAAAATGGCTTTTCGAAAAAATGAAATAAAATTTTCAAATCCGAAATTATTTTTGTAATCAATGCAACCTTTAAGCATTTCGTGGTGTATTATTATTGAAAGGGGGAGGAAATCCAATGACGGAAATTGAAACAAAACAGCTATTTGAAAAGGCAGTAGAAGAATATTCGGATATGATAACAGGATTGTGTCTGGTTCGCCTCGGAAACCGACACGATGCCGAGGACTGTTATCAGAATACATTCTTAAAGCTGTTCAAGAATAAAGAGATGCTGACTGAGAAACCTGAATATCTCAAATCGTGGCTTATACGTGTAGCCATAAACGAGTGTAAAAACAGATTTCGTTTTCTCATCCGTCATAAAACGGAACCTCTTACTTTCGCTGACGATTGCAGTATCGAAATGGAGGACAGAACACTTCTTGACGCCGTAATGACATTACCCGAAAAGTACAGAGAGGTCATTTATCTCTTTTATTATGCAGGCTATTCCGTCCTTGAACTTGCTTCAATTCTCGACAGCAAAGAGAATACAATTAAAAGCAGGCTTAAAAGAGGACGGGAAATGCTGAAAGAAATACTGACCGACAAAGAGGAAAAGGAGGTCATTATATGAAACGACTTGAAAAAGCATTTGACAGTATAAAAACACCTGACAGCTGGAAAGAAAATCTTTACAAAGCCGCATACGCTGAAACTCCTAAGATAAAGAAAAAATTCTCAATAAAAAGAGTGTTTTCAGTTTCAGTTGCCGCCGCTACCCTATGTATGGCAAGTGCGTTGACAGTTGGAGCTGTAACGGGAACTTTCAATATATCCGATATACTTCGAATCGGATTTTCTGATGAGGTATCTGCCGATAAGTATATCAGAGGACAATATCAGCCCCTTAGTCTGAAATGTGAAAATGAAAATGCTTCCTTTGAGGCATTGGCATTTATGGGAGATGTTGATGAAACATATACACTTTTAGTTGCAAGACCAAAGACGGATATGGTGTTTGACAATATGGCAATTGAAGTGAATGTTCTTGAAAATACAGATACTGACCTTGACACATTTGCAACATTTACAGTTCAAGGAATTCCCGATACCGATGAAGCTGGAAATACAGTGTATTTCTTCAACGTGAGAAATCTCCCAAGCTGTGGATTGTATGAGGTTAATAGTGAAAGCCTTGTTATAAGGATTTATAATGTAATTTACTACAACAACGGTAGTCCCATTTATGAAGAAGCTGATATGAAAATGGAATTTACTCCCGATGTTACTATGCTTTCACCCATTCAGTATATTGACCATATGGAAAAAGTCAGCATAAACGGAAATGAATGTATTGTTGAAAATTCGCATATATCGGATTATCAGGCAAGTATTAACATAGTTTATGAATTCCCTGAAAAGATTGAGGAAAACTTTTATGATGATACAATAGGTGACAGATATGTAAGGGATATTTTCGGTTTAAAATCTGAAAACGCATATCTGCCTGTTGCAGAAGAGTGTCCTGTTAAACTTGTGGTTGATGGCGAAATTGTTGAATTTAGTGAACTTGATGAGGAAATATTGCATTCTCCCATTGAACACGCTGCAAATTTAACGGATGACGGATATGCTGCTTCATTGTATATCACCCTCAACTATGAGCCGTTTACATTCTCAGAAGCTGAAAGCGTAGCCTTTGAAATCACAACAACAAATGGTGAAATAAAAACATTTAAACTCAAATAAAACGCTCCTTACTCCCATGGCATAAGCTGTGGGAGTTTTTTTGTGGATTACTCATAAAAGATGAAACATGATATAATCAAAAAAGCTGCGGTTTTCGCAGCTTTTTCGTTATCATTTTAAATTATATGACGATTAAATAATCTTAGTTGACCATTCCTCGATATTCCATACAATATCGGCAACGTCCATATAAAATTCGGGTTCGTGGCTTACAATGAGAACTGTTCCCTTATAGTCCTTTATAGCCTTTTTCAAGGATTCTTTTGCATCAACATCAAGATGATTTGTAGGCTCGTCAAGAACAAGCAGATTAATCTCTTTAAGCATAATTCTGCAAATTCTCACCTTTGCATTTTCGCCTCCCGAAAGCACTCGCATCTGAGATGTGATATGCTCCGTTGTAAGTCCGCATTGTGCAAGAGCAGCACGGACTTCCGCATTTGTCATTGCCGGATATTCACTCCATATAACATCGAGAGATGTACGGTCTGTGCTTTCTTCCTCCTGCTCAAAATAGCCATATTCCACAAACTGGTCATGCTCAACTGTTCCTGAAACAGGTGGAATAATTTTCAGCAAAGTTTTAAGGAGAGTCGATTTTCCTATACCGTTAACTCCACGAATTGCTATTTTCTGACCATTTTCAACCTGTACGGAAACAGGCGTTGTCAGCGGCTCGTCATATCCTAAAACTATATCTTTACAGTCAATTACAACTCGTCCGGGTGTACGTGCCTTTTTGAATGAGAAAACAGGCTTCGGCTTTTCACGCATAAGAGTAATCTTATCCATTTTATCAAGCTTTTTCTGACGTGATTTCGCCATATTTGTTGTTGCAACTCTCGCCTTGTTTCTTGCAATAAAATCTTCAAGGTCAGCAATTTCTTTCTGCTGTTTTTCATATGCCTGCTCAATCTGACGCTTTTTCAGCTCATACATACGGACAAAGTTGTCGTAATCCCCTGTATAACGTGTCATTACGGCATTTTCAACATGATACACCACATTGATAACGCTGTTCATAAATGGCACATCGTGTGAAACAAGAATAAACGCATTTTCATAATTCTGCAAGAAATTTGTCAGCCATGCAATATGGTTTTCGTCAAGGAAGTTTGTAGGCTCGTCCAAAATGAGAATCATTGGATTTTCAAGCAGCACCTTTGCAAGAAGTACCTTTGCTCTCTGACCGCCTGACAACTCGGAAACATCTCTGTCAAGACCAATTTCATTTAATCCAAGGCCGTTGGCATATTCGGAAATTTTTGCGTCAATTATGTAAAATCCGCTGTAATCGAGAATACTCTGAATTTCGCCTACATCTTCCATAAGCTCATTCATTTCATCCTCGGAGCAATCCCCCATTTTATCGTACATTGCCATCATTTCAGCTTCAAGGTCTGATAAATGATTGAAGGCTTCACGGAGGACATCACGGATAGTTTTTCCCTTTTCAAGGGTGCTGTATTGGTCAAGGTAGCCTGTTGTAATGTGTCTGCACCACTCAACTTTACCCTCGTCAGGAATAAGCTTACCCATAATTATATTCAAAAATGTGGATTTACCCTCGCCATTAGCTCCCACAAGTCCAACGTGTTCGCCTTTAAGAAGTCTGAATGATGCGTCATTCAGAATTTGTCTTGCACCGAAGCCATGGGTTACGTGTTCAACATTAAGTATACTCATATAATCTCTCCATAACATATTTTCTGCTATTGCTTTGAATATTATACCACATTATCTGCGGAATTGCAAGAGATTTTATATGTTTGTTTAAAATTCAAGGGCATCTCTAAAAACCCATTTGATTAAAGAAAAAGCAGATGTCGTGCATAGCTATTCTTTCTCAAAAGGGGTTTTTAGAGATGTCCTCAGGTTAAACAAGGCTGAAATTATTAATGAAATTCTTATCATAAATTGGGATTTCTTATGTTGAAATTTTCAATACTTGCTAATATTTTTTAAAGTAGTTGACTAAATTAAATAAATGTGGTATAATAAATTTATCTATATAAACTATGCAACCAATGCGATAGGAGGAATTTATATGAATTACACTTATTTAGCTGATGTTTTTAGAAATATCGAAGAACTAAAAGGTAAAGATTTAACTTTAAAAGGATGGATTCGAAACCATAGAAAACAGAACGCTGAGTGCAGCAGTCAAAGCTTTGGAAGTATATACCGTTTGCGTTTTTAGAGGAAGTGTGTGGGTTAGATAGGACTCGTCCCCGTACAGACTTGAGCGGAACAAAACCCAGGAACGCATAAAGCAGTTGATCATCAAGCTACACATCATAGAGATCGTGGTACCGTTCAGAATTCCTTTGATGATGGAGAGCGCCAGCGAATCCTCAAACTCGCCGCACAGCCTTGTTAAGAGTCCAAAGAACAAAGCGAGAAGTGCAAAAACCGATAAAAACTTCAGCATCTTTTTTGTTTGTTTTTGCATAAGCAATAGCGTCTGTATTTACACCGCCTGTTAAGATAATATCTACTCTGCTGCCTTCTTCCAAATAACCTTCGTTAGAATTTACAAATCTCATATCGCTAGATTTA
>CALFMA010000377.1 GCA_937880065.1 uncultured Ruminococcus sp. | reverse complement strand
GCTGATGAAGGACTGCAGACGAGGAAAGATCGACAGAATTTATACCAAGTCCATCAGCCGATTCGCACGAAACACAAAGGACTGCCTCAAAAATCTCAGAGAACTGAAATCTCTTGGGATAACAGTGTTCTTCGAGAAAGAGAACATTGACACTGCAAACATGACTGATGAGATTATGATTACAATTCTCGGCGGTCTGGCACAGGAAGAATCAACTTCAATTTCTGCAAACATGAAGTGGTCATATCAAAAACAAATGAAAGAAGGTACTATCAACCATCATTCTGCTCCATATGGATATCAAATTAAAAATGGTGTTCTAGAAATCGTGCAGGAAGAAGCGGAAGTGGTAAGAAAAATATATGCCTTGTTCCTGAGTGGTTACGGATATATGGCTATCTGTCAGGAGCTTAATAAAAGTTCTCAGCCCAAAGATAAAAAAGGACATTGTTGGGCTGTATCCGGAATTCAATACATTCTTACAAATGAAAGATACATTGGAGATTCACTGTGGCAGAAAAGCTATAATATCTCCCTGCCCTTTAAAAAGGTCAGGAATCATGGAGAGAAACAGCAATATTACATCAGAAACACCCATGAACCTATAATCGAAGTTGAAACATTTGAGAAAGCACAGAATCTGATAAATGAACGAAAGAAGCCACGAGTTGAAAAGCTTTCAATATATCCGCTTTCTAAGAAGATCCTATGCTCACATTGTGGATCAACGTTTAAAAAACAAATCCGTAATGGAAAAGCATATTGGGTATGCAGAAATCATTATATAAACGCAGAATCCTGTGATGTAAAAAGAATGTCTGAAACTGAAATATATCAAGCTTTCATCCGATTGCACAACAAGCTTCTGCATCACCACCGAAGCATCTTTCTCCCCTTACAGCAGATGCTACAGGAACTCAAATGCAAGAAATACGGTGCAAATGTTCATGTGATGGATATTCACAAGGAAATCGCAAAGCTCCGGGAGCAAAACCATGTTATTGCAAGACTCCGCACTAAGGGCTTTATGGATGAGGGGAAATATCAGGAGCAAAGTAAGGAACTGAATAACAAGATCAGAAAACTACAAGCCGAGCTGAAGAAGATAACACGTTCCGATGATGAAGATGATGTTCTGGAACAGCTGGATATGCTCGTCGATTACTTTGAAAAGCGAGAGCATATGATGGTATCCTTTGAACCGGAAACATTCGACAGCATGGTGGATAAGATTACAGCAAATCAGAATGAACTGACCTTCCATCTGCTCGGTGGACTTGAACTGAAAGAAAAGATATAGTGCTTGTGACCAAAAATCACAGGTGCTTTTTATTGTATATGATGCTGGCTTTTTGATGACAGTTATGATATGATTGTTGCTGGAAAGCTACTCGGAAAGGGGTGAAACAAATGGCAAAGAACCGAAAGATTCCTTTCGGATACATGATGCAGAATGGAACAATCACGACCAATCCCAAGGAAGTATTAGCGGTAGTAACAATCTTCCGCAGTTATCTGAACGGAGATAGTCTGACTACAATCTCTCAATCAATGGAAGTTCCGTACAATGAGGGCGTTGCGTGGAACAAAAACATGGTAAAGCGTATCATCGAAAATGAGAATTATCTGGGTACGGACAAGTATCCACAGCTCATTGATGAAGATACCTTCCGCAGAGCCAATGCAACAAGAGTAGCCAAAGCTACATCTCTCTCTGTAATCACTGATGATTTGCAGGAAATCCGTAATCGCACTTTCTGCAAGGAGTGCGGATACAGAATGTTCCGTAAAGGCGGTAATACAAGAAGCGAGAAGTGGGATTGCTGCCGAAAGGAATGTTATCCCCTTGATTACAGACTTACAGACCAGATGCTTATCGGTGCAATTCTGAATGTACTGAATTCTGTTATCGCAAATCCAAGTTTACTGGAAAGCAGTACAGAATCCAGTGCATACACACCAAGCGGTGAAGTCATTCGTCAGCAGAATGAAATCCGTCATATGATGGATGCGGCACAGCTTGACTACGACAGAACCAAATCCGAAATCCTGCGTCTGGCTCAGATGCAGTATGACTGCTGTACATACAGCGAAAAACCACAGCAGACAGAGCTTCTCAGAAGTCTGCTTGTCGGTCATGAACAACTGAATAGCTTAGATATTGGCTTGCTCAAATCCTGCGTATCACGGATATGGGTAAGCCATTTTTGCACCATAGAGATTGAGCTGATCAACGGCACAATCATTCACAATATCACGGAAAGGAGTACATCACATGGCAACGGCAACGAATGTAACGGTAATTCCTGCGAAACCACAGACAGCAAATAACCGCAGTCAGTACAAGCAGCTTCGTGTAGCTGCCTACTGTCGAGTATCGACGGAACAGGAAGAACAGCAGAACAGCTATCAGGTGCAGATTGAGTATTACACCGATCTCATCCACAGCAAGAAAGAATGGACACTTGCAGGTATTTTCGCAGATGAGGGCATCAGTGGTACACAGACCAAGAAGCGTACCGAATTCAACCGCATGATCAGAATGTGCAAACAGAAAAAGATTGACCTCATCCTTACAAAGTCCATCAGCCGATTTGCACGAAATACAGTAGACTGCCTCGAATATGTCAGAATACTGAAGGAACTGGGCATCGGCGTGATTTTTGAAAAAGAGAACATCAACACGCTGACCATGACATCGGAATTCATGATTGCCCTGTACGGCTCATTTGCTCAGGCAGAATCGGAATCCATCAGCAAAAACGTCTCCCTTGGAGTACAGATGGCAATGCGGGAGGGCAAAGTGCGATACAGCTACAA
>CALFMA010000376.1 GCA_937880065.1 uncultured Ruminococcus sp. | reverse complement strand
TCTACAAAGCGGTCAGTCTGTTTGTAATCAATAGCACCAACGGAGCATACCTTTGAACAAATTCCGCACTTGCCGTTTTTCAGCATAAGGCAGTAATTGGGGTCAATTGATGCTACCTTTGGAACAGCCTGTGCAAAGGGAATATAAACAGCCGTTCTGTTGTCAAGTCCCATATTGAACTCATTGGGAACTTTCTTCATAGGACATTTTTCGGTACAAAGTCCGCAGCCTGTACACTTTGTTTCGTCAACATAACGTGCCTTTTTCTTGATTGTAACTGTGAAATTACCCACAAATCCCTTAACATCGCTGATTTCGCTGAATGAGTGGATTGTGATTTTTTCATTCTGTGCAGCCTCAACCATTTTAGGAGTGAGGATACAAGCAGCACAGTCAAGAGTTGGGAAAGTCTTGTCAATCTGTGCCATTTTTCCGCCGATTGTAGGCTCTTTTTCAACAATATCAACTTCAAAGCCTGCCTCTGCAATATCAAGGGCAGTCTGAATACCTGCAATTCCGCCGCCGATAACCAATGCACGTTTTACAACAGGGCTTTCACCTGCGGTAAGAGGTGTATTGAGATGAACTTTGGCAATTGCCGCTTTACCGAGAACAATAGCCTTATCGGTTGCAGATGCAATTTTCTTGTGAATCCATGAACACTGCTCACGGATATTTGCAATTTCCACAAGATATGGGTTAAGACCTGCTGAAGCAGCAGCCTTTCTGAATGTATTCTCGTGCATACGAGGTGAACAGGAGCAGACAACAACACCTGTGAGGTTATGCTCCTTGATTGATGCCTTTACTAAATCCTGTCCCGATTCGGAGCACATATACTGATAATCCTGAGATATTACAACTCCCGGCTCATTTGCAAGAGCTGCCGCAACTGCCTTTACATCAACGGTAGCTGCTATATTTGTTCCGCAATGGCAGACAAAAACACCTATTCTCTGCATATCTGCTCCTCCTTACTTCGTATATTTTCTGAATGCTGTGACAATAGCCTGCTGGGGCATATCTTCATCAAGCATATCTGGTATCATATCGGGGATAAGTCGGTTATTCCCCTGCTTTCTTACAGCTGTAAGACGTACAGCCTCAACTACCTTTGCAGGCTCAACTCCTCTTGGGCATCTCTCCACACAGGCAAAACAGGTAAGGCATTTATAAAGTGACTCTGAATTGAGAAGCGGCTCTATATTGCCTTTTTCAACCATATACACAAACTGGTGGGGATGATATTCCATTTCATTGAAAGAGGGGCAAGTAGCTGTACATTTGCCGCATCTCATACATTTGCGGACATCAACTCCGCTTGTAATATCAATCCAGTCCTTATCGTACTTATTCATTGCCAGCCTCCTTCAGACCGAGAGCCTCTGCAAGAAGCTCTGTGAAATAGTACACAGGCATATCATTGCCTGAATTTTTCTTCAAATTGTAAAGGCAGAGAGGGCAGGCAGTTATAATCATTTCTGCACCCATTTCCTCTGCGGAAGCCATAACGGCTCCGCTTCTTCTCTCCGCCTGTGCTTTGTCCTCCAACGCAATATATCCGCCGCAGCACTCGTTTCTCTGAGAGTAAATAACGGGAGTTCCGCCGATTGCTCTGATGAAATCCTCCATAATAACTGGATTTTCAGGATTATCCATAGCAAGTGCCTTTGAGGGACGGAGAAGCAGACAGCCGTAATATGCGGCAATTTTTCTGCCTGTAAATGGATTTACAACCTTTTCTTTAAGCTTGTCAAACCCTACTACATCACGTAAAAGCTCCAAATAATGATATACCATGGTTTCGCCCTTGTACGGGTCATCAAGTCCGAGATAACGCTGTACCTTGACAGCCATTGCCTCGCTGTGGGATATATCATAATTTGTCTGCTTTATTACATTGTGACAGGCTGAACATACAGTAACAAGTCCTGCTGTTTCCTTTGCCGCCATAAGTGTTCTTACGGAGGAAAGTTTTGTAGCAACCTCATTTGTAGCTGTAGTATACGCACCGCCGCAGCATTGCCAGTTTTCAGGCTCAACAAGACTGATACCGAGAGCTTCTGCGGAAATTCTTGCGTATCTGTCCAGTTCCTTTGCCTTGGTTCTCAATGTACATCCGGGATAATATGTAAATGTTTCCATAGCATTTTCCTTTCTGATCAATACCTTATAGCTAATGGCTAAAGGCTGATAAATCAAACCATCTGCTCGGGGTGGAATACCTCGTCAAATTTTTCTGCTGTAAGGAATCCCAGTTCAACACTGGCTTCTTTAAGGGAGATATTGTCCTTGAATGCCTTTTTCGCAGTCTTAGCGGCATTTTCATAGCCGATATAGGGATTGAGTGCCGTTACAAGCATAAGTGAATTGTGGAGATTATGGTGCATTTTCTCCTTATTTGCCTTTATTCCAACTGCACAATTGTTGTTGAATGACATAATTGATTCAGCAAGAAGTCTTGCAGACTGGAGGAAATTATACGCACATACTGGCATAAATACGTTCAGTTCAAAATTACCCTGTGAAGCTGCCATACCTACAGCTACATCATTACCCATAACCTGAACTGCAACCATTGTTGCCTGCTCGCATTGTGTAGGATTTACCTTACCTGGCATAATTGATGAACCAGGTTGCATAGGAGGAAGATTGAACTCACCTAAACCACAACGAGGACCACTTGAAAGCAATCTCAAATCATTTGAAATTTTACTTATCTTCACAGCAAGGCGACGCATTGCACCTGAATAACCAACAAGGGATGTTGTATCTGAGGTAGCACCAACCAAATCAGCCGATAATTTGAAATTCAAGCCGGTCAGACGACTTAAAGCTGCAACACACTTCTCGGCATATCCTGGCTCTGCACAAATACCTGTGCCAATGGCTGTTGCACCCATATTTACAGTAAGAAATTCCTCTGCAGCATAGTTAAGATTCTTGATCTCATCTTCCAAGACAGAGGCAAAACCGCCAAATGTCTGTCCCAATGTCATAGGGACTGCATCTTGCAACTGAGTACGCCCCATTTTAATAACATTTGCGAACTCTTTTGATTTTGCCCTGAAACTCTCTATTAGCATTTCAAGATGCTTTACTAATTCAATGTTAGTATAATATAGACCAATATGTGCTGCTGTCGGATAGGCGTCGTTTGTAGATTGCGAGCAGTTTACATCATCATTTGGAGAGCAGTGTTTGAAGTCACCACACTCGTAGCCCATAATTTGAAGAGCACGGTTTGCAATTACCTCATTGGCATTCATATTTGTTGTAGTTCCAGCACCACCTTGAATCATATCAACAGGAAACTCTTTGTCGTGTTTTCCCTCTGCCACCTCATCACAAGCTTGCATAATAGCATTGTAAAGTTCATCAGAGAGCAATCCCAATTCGTGGTTTGCGGCAGCTGCTCCCATTTTTGTAATTGCTAATCCCTTTATAAATAGAGGATATTCATTCAAATGGAAGTGGCTGATTGGAAAATTTTCAACTCCTCGAAGTGTCTGTACTCCATATAGTGCATCTACCGGAATCTCTCTTGATCCGAGCAAGTCACTTTCAATTCTAACTTTTTTATCTTGACTCATAGCTATAATTATTTGATTATTAATATATTATTTAAATGAATTCTAAACGAGAGCCCTCTTCATCAACCTCAAATTTAACCTCTCTACCTAAATAGAGACTATAGTTTGGGTGTTCGTGTCCTGATGAGAAACCAAAGGCAACAGGGATATCCAACTTACTCATATAATCATTTATAAGGTCATAGGCACTGCATCCCCAGACCTCTTCTCGTTGAGTATCGGTAAATTGTCCAATGATAATTCCCTTAGCACGTGAGAAGAAACCTCCCTCCTGAAGTGATAACATCTTTCTGTCGATAACATACAATACCTCATCGACATCCTCTAAAAGGAGTATCGAATCTTCATCAAGGTGATTTTCATACTTCGTACCTACAGCACTACGGAAAAGTGTCAAATTACCTCCCACCAAACGTCCTGAAGCAACTCCGGGGCGATTATATTTATGAGGTTTTGCATCAAATTTCTGTTCCTCACCAAAGAGTGCGCAACGCAAAGATTCAACAGACTTTGCCAAATCAGGATTGTTTGGTTCTTCGGCAAATTTGAGAATTGTACTTGGCATAGAACCGAGAATAGACTCTACTCCACATTTTTGAATTGCACAATGGAGGGCAGTTATATCGCTAAATCCCACAATCCACTTCGGATGATTTTTAATTTGCTCAAAATCCATAATAGAAAGAGTACGCATAGAGCCATAACCTCCTCTAAATGAAATTATTGCCTTAATTTCATCATCTAAAAGGAATTTCATAAAATCTGAGGCTCTATCCTTATCTGGTGCAGATAACTCTCCCACATATGAATCATAAAGGTGATCACTCTCCTTGACTTTCAAACCCCAGGATTCAAAAATCTCTCTCCAACGTGACAATTTCTGCTGCTGAGAGACCACCGAGGCAAAAGCCACAACTCCAATAGTATCTCCTGCTTTTAAAAAATCAGGTCTTATATATTTATCTACCATAGTTTTATCCATTATCTCAAAGATACGACAAAAAGTTATAATAAAAAAGCTCTATCGAATTAGAATTCCTTTAAGCTCATAACGTCATTGCTGGCGAAGCCGGCAATCTGTTGGGTGTGCCAGATGGAAACAGATTCCCGAGGCAAGCTCGGGAATGACGATATAGAAACGTCATTGCTGGCGAAGCCGGCAATCTGAACATTCTTCGTCATTGCTGGCGAAGCCGGCAATCTG
>CALFMA010000375.1 GCA_937880065.1 uncultured Ruminococcus sp. | reverse complement strand
ATAGATGTCGTGCATAGCTGTTTTTTCTCAAAAGGGGTTTTTAGAGATGCCCTTATAGGAAAATACCTGCAAGAAATGCCGCAAAAGATGCTACAAGTGCAACAACAATTAGAGGGCAATTGAAAAATGCGAGGATAACAGCGGCGGCAGTACCAATTGCAGCTGCTGCAATATTGTCGGTGCTGTAGAAAATAGCAGGAATTGTCATTGCGCTGAGAACAGCATAGGGGATATATTTAAGAAAACTGCGGATAAAAACGGATTTTATTTTCTTGTTGAAGAAAGAAAATGGCAGCATTCTGATAAGGTAGGTTACACCTGCCATAACAAAAATATAAACAGCAGTACTCATTATTCAGCCTCCTCATCTTTAATAGGAAACAGCAATGCTCCGAGAGCCGCTGCTGCAATTGCACAAATTATAACCGCAAATCCCGAAGGAACAGCAGTAAGCACATATTTGAACAGTACGCTGAGCAAAGCCGCACCAATTACCACAAACAGGACGCTTTTGCTTTTTCGTGAGGGCGGTACAATTATAGCGATGAACATTCCATACAGCATAATTCCGAGAGCAGATGAAATTGACGCAGGGAGAATCTGACCTGCCGATGCACCGAGAAAAGTTCCCGTAACCCACCCCAGCATTGAAATAAGAATAATTCCGTACATATAAGCAGGGGTGACAGGCTTTTTGCTTGCGGAACATACAGCGAAAATTTCATCGGTAATACCATAAGATGCAAGAAGTCGGTGGGGGAGTGTGAATTTTTTGTCAAGGTTTTGCGACAAAGATAACCCCATAAGGGCATAGCGGATATTTATAGTCAGCTGTACAAGTATCATTTCAAGAAGCGTTCCGCCGGTTGCGATTATGTCTAAACCTGCTACCTGTCCTGCGGAAGTGAGGTTTGATGCGGAAATTACGGATGCTTCAATTGTAGACAATCCCGAAGCGGCAGCGGTTATGCCGAAGCCGAAAGATACTGATAAATAGCCAAGACAAATGGGGATACCGTGAGATACACCCTGTAAGAAATTTGATTTCAAAGTTATCGTCCTTTCAAGAATTAATATAAAGTAAACAGCATGGCATCGGTATTGTCCTCGCTGTATTCGATTTCTTTAGAATAATTTTTTGCAATTTCAACGAAATCATCGGCTGAAATTCCACTGTCAAGCCATTTTAATTCCCACAGCAGAGCCGTAATGCTTGTGCTTGCAATGGCAAAAGCGGCACGGGAATAGATTTCCCCGTCAAAGGCAGCTTTGAGAAAATGCCGCCAGATATAGTATATGGCAAGATTTCGCATATACTTTTCCGCATTTGGATTTTCTGCCATAAACTGATTTTTGTTTGCGTTGAGTTCATCAAATCTTTCAAGTGCAATTTTCAGTGTAGGCAGCCAATTTTCGTCCATAGCTTCAAGAGAAATCATAAATTCAAGAATTTCTTTTGTAGTTTTATGATTTTCGGGGAGTTCGATATAATCCTCAACAATTTCCATAACACTTGAAAAAGCCATATTAATCGGAAAATTTTCATCGTTGAGGACAGAAAATATTTCATCTCTGATATTGGAAACAAGACTAAACATTTCCTCGTCAACTTCTGAAAAATTATCCTCCTCAATTTCGCTTTCCACATAGGAAAATGGCAGGGGAGAGTTGAGAATAATCCGAGCCGCCTCCTCGCAGCATAAGCCTACGCCGCCCTCTTTTATATTGCCGAACCATTCGTAATATCGTGGGTGGTCATCACAAATCTGACAAAGGCAGTTTTCGCCCAATTCTGTAATAATATCGCACAAGTTGCACTTATTGAGGAAAGGACATCTTTCATTTTCACCGAGAATAAAGCATGGTTGCTCCGAATAATCAATATTTTCATTAAGCCTTTTTCCGAATTCGCCTGTTATTGATTTGTACTTTTCGGCAGTTTCATCATCAATGTCAATTTCCCAGCCGATACAGCAGTTGTGTCGGCAGGCAGATGCGATACA